>JANMVB010000400.1:0-9143 GCA_031392305.1 Ferruginibacter sp. | reverse complement strand
ACTCATCATTCATCACTCATCATTCATCACTATGACCCTCTCCTGTCCACTTCCAAAGCTTGATTTTGACACCATTAATTTAGGGCATGGCAGTGGCGGCACTTTAACCAGCCAGCTATTAGATGCAGGGGTATTTAAATTATTGCAAAACGATCTGCTAAATAAAAAACACGATGGTGCTATTTTTAATCTTACAGGTAAAGTAGCCATGAGTACTGATACCTACGTGGTATCACCCATTTTTTTTGAAGGGGGCAATATTGGCGACCTGGCAATAAACGGCACCGTAAATGACCTTGCAATGTGCGGTGCAGCGGCCAAATATTTAACGCTTGGTTTTGTGCTGGAAGAGGGTTTAAAAATGACGGAGTTTTGGGAAATATTATTGAGTATAAAAGCAGCCTGCGAAATAGCCGGGGTGCAAATTGTAACCGGCGATACCAAAGTGGTGGAACGTGGAAAGGGTGATAAAATATTTATCAATACCACCGGTATTGGAGTAGTACATGCAAAAGCAACCATTGATATTGACAATATAAAAGCAAGCGATAAAATAATTTTAAGCGGCCCACTGGCAAGGCATGGCATTACCATTATGAGCCACAGGCAGGGGCTGCAATTTGAAACTACCATTGCAAGCGATACCCGGCCACTCAATAAAATTGTAATGCAATTATTAGATGTTTTCGGTGAGCAGGTACATTTATTGCGTGACCCTACAAGGGGCGGACTGGCAACAGTTTTAAATGAAATTGCACAGGATGCAAAACTGGGTATTGATATTTCTCAAAAAAATATTCCTGTAGAAGAAGAAGTGTATGGCGCCTGCGAAATGCTGGGCCTTGATCCGTTGTATGTGGCCAATGAAGGTTTATTTGTGGCTGTAGTAGATGCTGCCATTGCAGATGATTTTTTGCACCAGCTAAAGCAATGGGAACATGGGGCCGCCGCAAGCATTATTGGCGAAGCAACAACGGAACATATAAAGCAGGTATTGATGAAAAGTAATATTGGCGGTAGAAGAGTGGTAAACATGCTGGCAGGTGAACAGTTGCCGAGGATATGTTGAACCCCCGGTAAGGGGCACAAGACATTGATAATGGAGCGACAATTTGGAAAGCACCCGATCTTTTAACCTTAGTAGAAAAATGTATGATTTAATGCGTTAACCTTATTACCATATTTAAGCCCCGCCGGGTAAACTTAAATAATTATGAATAAGGTAATAAGGTTGAATCGCAACTGTAATTTTTTTTCTATTAACGTTTGAGCAATATTAGAATTTTATGCCTTGCGGAATATAATCAATACAATGTTGCTTTTGCTATAACATAATTAAAGATCCCAATTGATAAAAGGTAAAAGAGGGCGATGCAACGATGATGCCCATTGCTTCTTTGCACGGACAAAAAATCTTTTTTATGTTTTTATATATTGTTGATAATAAATATTACAGGAAGAATGGTTTGATAATTGGAAACAATTAATGGTAACCTTAAAAACACACTAGTTATGAAACATCATGATTTTACAGGCATTCTTCCGCCACAATACACCGGCACCGAAATTGAGGCAACAGCTTCTATTGAATTGAGTGATGAAATTGAAGCAAAACATTTTTTTGAAGAAGTTAAAAACCGGCTACTCTATGTAAACAACTGGCATGAGGTAGCAGGAATTATCAGTGCCAGGTTTCGGGTAATTAATAAAGATGGCGCTGAAGTAAACCGGAGTGTTACGAAAGGTGATTATTTAAAAATCGATATCCCGGGCCCCGGTAGCACAGAAGGCGATGGATTTGACTGGGTTAGTGTGGAGGAGTTAAAAGAAGTTGGAGATGAAAACATGCAAAGCCTTGGATTTCGGGTAAGGCCAACCAATAACCCCGGCGGCAGTAAAAATGAAACAGCGCACTTTTATAGTGACGAAGCCACCAGCAATTTTATTATTACGAGAGAAAAATTAACCATCACAGCATGGATAGTAGATCGCAACACAAAACCGAATGCTGATGTGGAATCGTTAACCGATAAAATTCGTGACACCTCTGTTGGTATAAGTGCAATCGGTTTTTTTTCGAAGCTGCAATGGCAGCAACTTGCAAACGGACTGGTTAAAAAAGCAACAGATTAATTTAAAAATAAAACCGGCACAATGACGGAAGTTATAAATATCAGGGACAAATATCATGGTGCCGAAACCTCCAGCAAAGCCTCATTATTTTTTTATGGTGCTGAAGGAAACCCTTTTTTAGCTCCCCGTGGTTTGCATACAGTGGATGGTAAATTAATTGTTGCAGATACTGCACAAAACAGGATTTTTATCTGGAACGAAATGCCTGCAACGGTTTACCAAAAACCGTCGGTTGTGTTGGGGCAAATAAACTCAACGAATACACAAAGAAATTCAGGTGGTGAAGTGGATGCTTCATCATTGTTATACCCTTCGGGTGTATGGAGTGATGGAAACAAATTAATTGTTGCAGATGCCTGGAACCATCGTGTGTTGATATGGAATAAATTTCCAACAGAAAATGGACAGCCTGCAGATGTAGTAATTGGTCAGCCAACTATGCAAAATAATTTACCCAATGTAGCCGGTGTGGGTACAAATGCATCAGCAAAAAATTTATACTGGCCTTACGGTGTTTGGAGCGATGGCGAACATTTATGGATTGCAGATACCGGCAACCGCCGTGTATTATTTTACCAATTGATACCCACCATCCATTACCAGCCGGCTGATAAAGTAATTGGAAAAAATAGTTTTGAAGAAAAAGATTATGAAAGTGAAAACGCTGTTTGGCCCTATTCAGTAAAGGTTTCAGAAGATGGCGTACTGGCCATAACAGACACACAATATTACCGTGTACTTATTTGGAATAACTGGAATGATGCATTTATAAAAACAGCGGATACCATTATTGGCCAGCCCGATTTGGAGAGCTGCGGACAAAATCAATATCGCTTACGGCCACAGGCCAATACACTTAACTGGTGCTACGATATGTTTTTAAAAAATGGCAGCTTATGGTTGGCAGATACCGGCAACAGCCGGGTTTTATTCTATAAAACCATACCCACTCAAAACAATCAATTTGCAGAGGAACAGTTTGGTAATATAAATTTTGAAACAATCGGCGAGCACCTTGAAGTAGGCAAAGAAAATAGCGAACGTTTATACTGGCCTTTTGCAGTTAGTGTTGCCGGTGATCAGTTAATAGTAGCAGACACAGGAAACCACCGGATAGTTTTCTACAATATTTAAAAACAAGCATGTTTACATTTCCACTTTTGCTCACCATTTATGCAGGTTTCACCCATGCATTTGAAGCAGATCATTTATTGGCGGTGAGCAATATTGTATCGGACCGCAACAATATAAAATTGTCGTTGAAGGATGGTATTTTTTGGGGGCTGGGCCATGCTTCCACCATTATTATCATTGGCATACTGATGATACTTTTTAAAGCAACAATATCTGCACAATCCTTTCAATATTTTGAAGCCATTGTTGGTGCCATGCTGATAATCCTGGGTATCTATCGTTTAGTAAAATTCTTTGTTGCAAAAAAAATTGTTATTCATACACACGGCCACCAACACCAGGGCGGGGCACATAAACATTTGCATGTTCATCTTAATAAAACAGAAAAACTTACCCATCCGCATTCGCTGGCTTATGGTGTGGGGTTGGTACATGGCCTTGCAGGAAGTGGTGCTTTGATACTAATTGTAATGAGCCAAATGAAAGGGCCGGTAGATGGTTTGGCTTACCTGCTAATTTTCGGGGCAGGATGCATTATCGGGATGATGCTGGCGGCAGGTTTTTTCAGCATACCCTTTTCAAAAAAAGTGATGCAGGCAAAAGCATTGCAGAGTTTTTTAATCATCACATCTTCTTTACTCTGCCTATTGTACGGCGTTAAAGTTATTTACGAAAACCTGATTGCATAAAAAACCATGACATCATTAGAAATTTTATTAGAAGCATTAAAGGTGTATGAAATTGAAGTAATTGCTATTGAAGGCAACCGGGTAAAACTGCAAAATAAATACGAAGTGGAAGTAGAGAAAAACAAACTTTATAAACTAATTGATGATGGATATATTGTTGCCCCTTTTAGAGACCTCAATGAATTATGCAGATTTATTTTAACCTGATTTCAATACCATGGATTGCAACTTTATAAAAGAATTATTTCTTCTGCGGCAGTTGAAAATAAAAAGTGGAGCCCCGGCCAAATTCACTTTCAACCCATATCTTTCCATTTTGTGCTTCAATAAATTCTTTCGAAATAGCCAGGCCCAACCCTGACCCTTTTTCCTTGGAGCCAGGTACCTGGAAATACTTTTCAAAAAGCCTGGGTAAATATTCAGCAGCAATACCCGGCCCGCTATCTTTTACAGAAAATACTACCTGGCTTTCCTGCCCTGTTGCAGCTACTTCTATAACACTGTCGTGGTAGGCATATTTAACTGCGTTGGTAAGAAAATTATTTATAACCCAGGTTGTTTTATCGGCATCGGCTTCTATCAGCGGCAGGTTAGTTGCTGAAATATTTTTAAGTGATATGTTTTTTTCTTTAGCGGCGGCAGCTACCGTTTGCATTGCATTCTCGATAATTGCTACCGGGTCCGACATTTTTAAATTAAGCTGAATGCGCCCAGCTTCTACCTGCGACATATTTAATAACTCACTTAATATTTTCAACATCCTGAAATTATCCTGTTTAAGATTTGATATCAGCTCTTTTTGTTCGTTGGATAATTTACTTACCCTTTCATCTTCAAGTAATTTTAAGCTCAGGTCAGATGATGCAAGTGGTGTTTTCAATTCATGTGAAATGGTAGCTATAAAATTTGTTTTAGCTACATCCAGTTCTTTATAAGAAGTGATATTTTTTAAACCAATTACTTTATTGTGTGCCTCGCCCTGTTCTACTTCTACTAACTCTTTTACAAAATAATTTTCCCGGTTATCAATTACAATTTTAAAAGGCGATGAGCTATCGTTCTCCATTAAAAAACGAAATAATTCATTTCGGGCCTTTACATTATTTACCTGCATACCAACTACTTCTTCAGCATGTAGCCCGAGTAATTGTAAAGCCTGCGAATTTGCAAAAAGCACCAGGCCGGTTTTATCAATACCAATACTGGCATCTTTTAAACTATTGATTACTGCTTCGGCACGGCTTTTTTCAAACAACAATTTATTCAGGCTGCTGCTTTCAAAATATTCCAGGCGTTCAGCCATCTCATTAAAGGCATCAGCCAGTTTACCAAATTCATCCTTATTATCAATATGTACCCGGTGCTTTAAATTTTTATTACTGATCTCTTTAATAGCATTATTTAACTGTATGATTGGTGCAGTTACAATTGACGGGAAATTTAAAATAAAGGTGAATGCAATTACAAAAATAATAACAGCAATTGCAATGATCAGTGTAAAGGCATCCCCGGCCGTCTTTTCGGCCTTTGCATTTTTTCTTTCTATGGCCTGCATATTTACACCTATGATCGATTGCAATTCACTTTGGATACTTTTCATATTTTGTGCCGTAGTATCCAGCTTTTTTAACTGGTTAAAATATGTTCGCAACAAGTTGGTTGCCTGCTTTTCGCCGGGTTCGGTAATATTATTTTCCTGTTGCCGCAAAGCTGTTTCAAACAATCGCACAGACTTACCATAATCAGTTTGCAGGTTATTTAATTGCTGCTGCATGGTATGAGCATAGGAAACGCTTTCGTAATTATCCCTTAAAATATCTTTGGCTTCAGCCTTCATTTTTGCAATGTAATAAATGCCAGCACCACCTGTTATAAGCAGGAGCATAAATAGAAATAAAGTTCCCAACCATATTTTATTTTTTACGTTTAATATCATCAGGAAAATATTACAATGTCAATATTATTTTTTGAAAGTGTTTTTAATAACTGGTTAAATACACCCGTTTTTAAAATAACCTGGAAAATATTTATATGCGGTTTGCCCAGGCAAAGCGTGGTAATTTGTTTTTCGTTGGCAGTTTCAATAATTGCTGAGGCAATATCGTCGCTTTTAATTTGTATAACTTCTGCACCCAACTCTGTTGCGTTTTTAAAGTTATTAATTAAATGGCGTTGGGCTGCCAATGGTATTTTATCCGGTGCCTCTTTTGAAGGTTGCACATACAGCACGTACCATTTACTGTTATAGTAAGATGCAAGCCTGGCAGTCTTCCTGATAATCCGTTGCGCTATTTCATGATTGGAGGATACACACGCTAAAAAATGCTCGTGCCTGAAAGGTGTTTGTCTGGCAGTAATCTGGTGGTCAACTTTTCTCTCTACCTGCCCGGCTACTTCTTTTAAGGCCAGCTCCCTTAGCTGCAAAATTTTATCCGGCTGAAAAAAGTTTTGAAGTGCCTGCTGCACTTTCGCATGGTCATAAATTTTACCCGCTTTTAACCTGGAGATTAACTCATCGGCAGTAAGATCAATATTCACTACCTCATCTGCAATCTGTAAAATTTTATCCGGTACCCTTTCCGTAACATTAATACCGGTGATATCTTTTACATCTTCATTGATGCTTTCAATATGCTGAATATTAATGGCCGAAATCACATCAATACCTGCATCCAATACATCCATTACATCCTGCCATCTCTTCTCATTTTTACTTCCGGGAATGTTGGTGTGTGCCAGTTCATCTATTATTACAACCTGTGGCTGTAATAATAAAATTGCCTGCACATCCAATTCTTCCAGCCGCTTCCCTTTATAAAATACTTCCCTCCGTGAAATGATGGGCAGTCCGTCAATTAATGCCTGTGTTTCCTTCCTGCCATGCGTTTCAACATATCCTACTTTTATATTAATACCATTTTCCAGCAGGCTATGTGCCTCCTGCAACATGCGATATGTTTTACCCACACCAGCACTCATACCAATATATATTTTGAACTTGCCACGTTCGCTCCTATTGATAAGGTTCAAAAAATCTTCCGGTGTTTTATTTTGGTCTGGCATTTATTATCAGGTTATTTTTTCAACATTACATTTTGTGCCGATCCTACTACAAAAAATTATTGTCCGGGCTAAGAAGCAATGCTCAACATCGTTGTGTCACTCACTTGTACCGCATACCAATATGGATCTTTTCCCACATTATATAAAAGTGTTTTCGCTTAAAGTTATTTCAACGCAAATTATGCGCTTTGTTTATTTTAGTTTATCAAGCTCCATATTTAATTGCAGCACATTTACACGGGCCGGGCCAAACATACCAAGCAAAGGCTTTTCCGTTTCCCGTTCTATCAATTGCTTCACATTATCAACAGGAATATTTCTTGCTTTGGCAACACGTGCTGCCTGCACAAGTGCCCCCTGCGGTGATACATGCGGATCAAGGCCACTGCCTGATGCGGTGATTAATTCAACAGGCACCTGTTCTTTTTTTACAGTTGGGTTATGCACCAGGAAAGTATCCAGCCTGTCTTTAACTACCTGTAAATAATCAGGATTGTTGGGGCCTTTATTACTGCCACCACTACCGGCTGCATTATAGCCAACTGCAGAAGGTCGGCTCCAGAAATAATTGTCTGCCGTAAAGTTTTGTGCTTCGTTGGCATAGCCAACTACTTTACCATTTAATGTAGCCACCTCACCCTTTCCTTTGTTAGGAGCAGCCTGCGCCACTACCCAAATTATAGCCGGATAAATTACAGCAAACACCAGCAACAGCAGGATAGTCATCTTGATGGCGGGGAGAATATTTTGTTTCATATTATTAGTTTAAATTTGAAAAAAGGAATTTATTATGTTCAGAAAAATTTTTAAAGCAGAAAGTAAAAAAGATCTTTTGGTTGAGTTGCCTGCGGAATACCTGAATAAACAAGTTGAGGTAATTGCATTTCAAGTGGATGAAGAAGACTTTTTTGTAAAAAAGCAACAGGCTAAGGAAGCAATTGATTTTTTTAACACCATTCAGGCAGATATGAGTGATTTTAAATTTGACAGGGACGAAGCAAATGCGAGATAATTTTTTTATTGACAGTAATATTGCTTTGTATGCACTTGATTTGAATGCTGCAAAAAAGAAACAAATTGTTCTTTCTATCATTAGCGACGTCCCCATTATCAGTCCACAGGTTATTTTTGAATGCATGAATGCATGAATGTTTGCACCAGGAAATTAAAATATGATAAAGGAACCACTGTTAAATTCGTAAACTCACTTTTAGCTGCATCTTTCTTACAACCAGAAACTGAAGAAGTTGTTACCATTGCATTATCCCTGTTCAGCCAATACAGTTTACAGGTTTTTGATAGTAAAATAATTGCTTCAGCACTAGTAGCTGGCTGCTCTGTTTTATATTCAGAAGATATGCAAAATGGTCTTGTCATTGATAATCGGTTAACTATTGTAAATCCATTTTTATAGCTGTTTTAAAACCAAATACTCACCAGCAAGTCCAGTAACTTAATGCCGATAAAAGGCACAATAACCCCACCCAATCCATAGATCAATAAATTTCTGCGCAGCAACGCACTTGCACCAATTGGTTTGTATGCCACACCTTTTAAAGCCAGGGGTATCAGCATCGGGATAATGATGGCATTAAAAATCACGGCCGATAATATCGCACTCTCGGGACTGTGTAGCCGCATAATATTCAGCGACTGCAAACCCGGCAACGCAGCAATAAATAATGCAGGCACTATTGCAAAATATTTAGCCACATCATTCGCTATCGAAAAGGTTGTAAGCGTGCCCCTGGTCATCAGCAACTGCTTGCCAATTTCTACTATCTCAATCAATTTGGTAGGGTCGTTATCCAGGTCAAACATATTACCTGCCTCCTTAGCTGCGGCAGTACCACTGTTCATGGCAACACCTACATCTGCCTGTGCAAGCGCAGGTGCATCGTTGGTACCATCACCCATCATCGCAACTAATTTTCCAGCTTGCTGTTCTGTTTTTATATAATTCATCTTATCCTCAGGCTTAGCCTCTGCAATAAAATCATCTACTCCGGCTTTTTCAGCAATAAACTTTGCAGTCAACGGATTATCACCGGTAACCATTACGGTTTTTACACCCATCTTTCTTAACCTTTCAAAACGTTCCTGGATGCCCGGCTTAATGATATC
>JANMVB010000352.1:0-2599 GCA_031392305.1 Ferruginibacter sp. | reverse complement strand
GACATCTTAAAAGAAACATTAGCCAGATACCCTTCATCAACATTTGTTACAAGTTTATTGTACCAATACCAGGAAAGAGGAAGCCTGAGTAAAAAGCAATTGGAAGGCCTGCACAGTAAAGCATCTAATGTTGAAAAAATTTCTCCTGGCAAATTAGCAACCCTGCAGGCGATAATAATAAAGAAACCAACCCGGTACAAATCATCCCTGCCTGCACCGGCAATACCCCAGGAAAAAGATACAAATCTTCAAAAACAATTAACGGAAATACTGGCTAAATACCCGGCCCACAAAAGGGTATTGTTCATCAACATGAAATTTGATAATAACGAAGCAATTACTGTAGCTG
This sequence comes from Ferruginibacter sp., assembly GCA_031392305.1. Taxonomy (GTDB): domain Bacteria; phylum Bacteroidota; class Bacteroidia; order Chitinophagales; family Chitinophagaceae; genus Ferruginibacter. The sequence continues at coordinate 2,250 of JANMVB010000352.1, read as the reverse complement.
ATATTACGGAAATTGAAAAGTTTCATAAACTACTAATAAAATAATTGTTTAAATATTATACTGCATAAAGAGTAGATGAATGATTATTTTAATTAGATAAACAAACAAGATGAATCATACCTACGACCTTCCCTAAAAAAAGAGACATTCGTTATTTACAAAACGCAATTAAAGATCCACATAGGTATAACGTACAAGAGGGCGATGCAACGATGTTGCCCATTGCATTAGAGCTCGGACAAAAAGTTTTACGTACAATTTTATCTGTTGGGAAATATTGATAGCAACCAATCTACGCATAATTTAACCAAGCAAAATTTGCTCAATTTGTAACCAGTCGTTTACCCTTGTATGCTTTCCTGGGTCAGCAAGTTTGTTATGAGGTTGGGTGTACAAAAATGTTTCACCCGTAAAATGATTTAAGTTCTTAAAATGATCGTCAATCATTATATCCGCATTAATGATTTCTTTTGAGCCGCAAAAAACCATTTGCTTCCACGATATAAAAGGAAAGTGTTCGTTTAGCCACGATTGTTTTTCAATAAGGCTGTTGGGAAATTCCATGGCGGCTGAAACTATAAAAACATTGTACCGGTTATTGAGGGTTTCTACAATACGCTGACTATTTTCCATCACTGGTGCATTGCGAAAAAAACCAGGGCTGTTTACATATTTTCTTTCGTTCATAAACACTTCTGCTTCGGGCCTTCCGTTTACTTCATCATTAGTAAAAACTTTACCAAACTCTGCAGCATGCATTGCTATAAACTGGCGATACACATCAGCCAATACACCATCCATATCTATTGCTATTTTCTTCATCTATCTCAATCTTTTCAATTTTAAAATAAATTGAGGGCAAAGATACAAGTTCTTGTTTCCGTTATTATCTTAGGAGCATGGATACACAAACCCCTTACCGCATCACCTCAATAGATATCCTTCGTGGATTAGTAATGATCATAATGGCGCTGGATCATACCCGTGATTTTTTTCACATCACTGCATTTACAGATAACCCGCTTAATTTAGCCACCACCACCGTGCCTTTGTACTTTACCAGGTGGATCACGCATTACTGTGCCCCAACATTTGTTTTTCTTTCCGGCACCTCCGCTTACTTATCTTCTAAAAATAAAACACGTGCCGCTGCAAGTATGTTCCTCATAAAAAGAGGGCTGTGGCTCATATTTATTGAGATGGCTGTAGTTACCCTGGGGCTTACTTTTAATCCCTTTTATAATTTTATTATCTGGCAGGTAATATGGGCCATTGGCTGTAGTATGGTGCTGCTGGGGTTGTTGGTACGGTTCCCTTTTTATACCGTGTTGGCAATAGGTGTTATATTATTTTTTGGCCACAATATGTTCGATTTTATTCAACTGCCGCAAACAGGTTTTGCCGCAAATCTGATGACAGTATTGTTTACTTCCAGCGGTTCTGTTCTGCCAATTTCCAATACACACGCAATAGGGGTTTTCTATGCCATTCTTCCCTGGACGGGAGTGATGTTTTTAGGATACTGTGCAGGATATTGGTACAGGAAAGAATTTTCAAGCGCAAAAAGAAAACAACTGTTACTCATTACCGGCATTGGCCTCATCATTCTCTTTATTGTATTTCGCTTTTTCAATTGGTATGGCGACCCGACCCCCTGGGACAAAAAACATTTTCTTTCATTTCTCAATACCAGTAAATACCCGCCATCGCTGCTCTATCTCAGCATGACGCTTGGGCCCGCCCTCATCGCTTTGGCTTTCCTGGAAAATATACATACCAAATTGTCATCGGTAATTTCTGTTTATGGCCGGGTGCCGTTCTTTTATTATTTACTGCATTTTTATATCATCCATACCCTCACGGTAATTTTATTTTTTGCAAGCGGTTATACCACAGCTCAAATTGTAGATCCGCAGGTTCCTTTCCTGTTTCGTCCGGCTAATTTCGGTTACAGCCTTGGCATTGTATATCTCATCTGGGTGTGTATTGTAGCAGCTTTGTACCTGCCTTGCCGCTGGTTCAATAAATATAAAATGACCCATAACCAATGGTGGCTAAAATATTTATGAGGCAGTAAAAGTAAAACCCAGGAATATGATTTGTTCGGTTTTAAAAAAGAAAGAAAAAAATTTTTGTCCGGGCATTGAATCAATGAGCAACATCGTTGCATCGCCCTCTTGTACCGCATACCTATGGGGAACTTTAATTGTGTTGTAATGAATAAATCATTCCACTTATATTTATTCGTAA
>JANMVB010000317.1:0-12478 GCA_031392305.1 Ferruginibacter sp. | reverse complement strand
TTTACCAGTTGCAATCAATTACAATTCGTTTACAAAGTTTGGTAAAAACATACGCATGTTCTTTGGTGGGTTCATAACTGCTGATGATATTGACTTTGAAGAAGGCCATGGCAAATCCATCCAATCATTCAACACAAACCTTCAAAAGCAATTGGCGCCTTTTGTATTTGAAATTGATAAGGCAGATAAAGGAAAACTGCATGAAACTTTTTATGTAGCACAACCGTTGTGGAAAAAAAAGCTGCTTTTTTTGCCCGCATTTTTCGGTTGGTTATTGCATGCACCCTTATATTACCCGCTCAAAAAATTCATCATCAATAGAGCCTTTAGTACTGATCATTTTGATTCGCTGGTGGTGGCAATACTGTTTTTGTCTTACCCGATTTATGTATGCCTGTTTACCTTGGTATTATTTTTAATCACAGCTCATTGGAGTGCTTTATTGCTGTTGATTATTTTTCCAATTACGGCCTGGTCATTTATGCATTTAAAGAAGCAGATGGATTGATAGTAAGCAGTGAAAAATAACCGGGTAATAAAAAACCCATGTAAGAGATACATGGGCTAATTTCTTTTTTTATAAACGAACTACACTTCAACCCCACCCTCAATCAACACAGTAGTTTTATTATTCAACACTTCTACAAAACCACTTTGAATATCATACAAGGTGGTGGCTGTTTTATCATTCAATATTTTTAGTTTACCTGCTTTTAAGGCACTTACCATCGGCGCATGTTTATCCAGCACTTCAAATGAACCGGTGATGCCAGGCAACTGTACACCATATACTTCGCCACTGAATATTTTTTTTTCGGGTGTTAAAATTTCTAATGTCATACCCTTGTCCCCAAAAGGGGAATTTTTTTATTGATTAATATTAATTCAAAAATCTTCACTTTTTAAATTGTACCGGTAAAGCTCCACATTGATAAAAAGTACAAGAGTGCGACGCCAATGAAGCTAAATTGAAATTCTTCAGCCGGGCTCAAAAAACTTATACTAACAAATTAAGAACTATTGTAAAAAACCTGAGATCCTGCGTTCTTCATCCCACTTCGAGAGGCCAGGAGGCTAGGCCTGCGCTGCCGCCATCAGCTTCTTACCTTTTTCTACCGCATCTTCCAATGTACCTACCAGGTTGAAGGCCGCTTCGGGATACTCATCTACTTCTCCATCCATGATGGCATTAAATCCGCGGATGGTATCTTCAATGGGCACCAGCACGCCTTTTAAACCGGTAAACTGCTCAGCCACAAAAAACGGCTGGCTAAGGAAACGTTGTACTTTACGTGCCCTCGATACGGTTTGTTTATCATCATCGCTCAACTCATCCAAACCAAGGATGGCAATGATATCCTGCAACTCTTTATAGCGTTGTAAAATTAATTTCACCCGGTTGGCAGTGTTATAATGTTCGTCACCTACTATCAATGGAGTTAAAATCCTTGAGGTAGAATCCAATGGATCCACCGCCGGGTAAATTCCCAGATCGGCAATTTTACGGCTCAATACCGTGGTGGCATCAAGGTGGGCAAAAGTTGTTGCGGGGGCCGGATCGGTTAAATCATCCGCAGGTACGTAAACCGCCTGCACAGAAGTAATTGAACCATTTTTAGTAGAGGTAATCCTTTCCTGCATCAAACCCATTTCGGTTGCCAGTGTTGGCTGGTAACCTACCGCACTTGGCATACGGCCAAGCAAGGCTGACACCTCAGAACCTGCCTGTGTAAAGCGGAAGATATTATCTACGAAAAACAAAATGTCCTTACCTTGTCCGGTGCCATCGCCGTCACGAAAATATTCTGCAATGGTCAATCCGCTTAATGCCACACGTGCCCTTGCGCCGGGTGGTTCGTTCATTTGCCCGAATACAAATGTTGCTTTTGATTCTTTCAGGTCGTCCATATTTACGGCACTCAAATCCCAGCCGCCTTCTTCCATGCTATGTTTAAATTTATCGCCATAGTTCATGATGCCTGCTTCAATCATCTCTCTCATCAAATCATTTCCTTCCCTGGTGCGCTCGCCCACACCGGCAAATACCGATACACCACTATATGCTTTCGCAATATTATTAATCAGTTCCTGTATCAATACTGTTTTACCCACACCGGCACCACCAAACAAACCAATTTTACCACCCTTTGCATAAGGCTCAATCAGGTCGATCACTTTAATACCTGTATATAAAATTTCGTTGGCAGTACTAAGGTCTTCAAATAACGGTGGCTTGGCATGTATCGGGCGGCCTCCTTCTTTGCTCACCTGTGGCAAACCATCAATGGCATCGCCGGTTACATTAAAAAGGCGGCCTTTAATTGCATCTCCCACGGGCATTGCAATTGGCTTACCGGTATCAATAACTACGGTGCCACGAACAAGCCCTTCGGTACCGTCCATTGCAATGGTACGCACACTGTCTTCGCCCAAATGTTGCTGCACTTCAAGCACAAGCGTATCGCCGTTTTCACGTTTCAACTCTAATGCATTTAAAATTTCTGGAAGCTTGCTATCGTTGTCAAACTGCACGTCCACAACGGCACCAATGATTGACTTAATTTTACCGGTATTGGCCATAAATTATAGTTTATTTTATGTAGGTCTGTTTTGAGGCGGCAAAGGTAAGGGTTAGGGTTTAAAATTTGAAATTTGATACAAAGGTATTTTTCTAATGCCTTTTGTTGACGGAGATTGGTTTTTTATGGCAGCATCGTTGTGTCACTCACTTTTACTGAATACCTATGGGGAACTTTTCTCACGTAATAGGTACAACATACTATATCCTTCTAATTCAAGTCTATAAGATAAAGCCAATCATCATTTTAAAAATCAGTTTTTAAAATATGCCTTTGGCTCTTTAACAGGGCTGTTACATATATTTTAATATTTTCGCCGTTCAGGATTGTAGCTGGCATTCTGCATAAATAACTTGTGGCCGAATGCAATAATCAGGTTACAATGTTGTTTTTGCATAATCATAACGCCAACAATGACAAATTTTATCAGTAAAATATTTAAGGCAGCCAATATATTCGTAGTGCTTCTTTACCTGCTCGCCTGTTTAATCCCTTTTTTACCTTCCGGCAAATACTGGGTGATACAAGTGATGGGCCTTATGTTTCCCATTTTATTTTTTATAGTAGCAGCTTTTTTAATAGGCTGGTCTATAGCCCGCTCTAAATGGATGCTGCTTTCTTTAGTGGCTATACTATTAAGCTGGAAACAGCTTTCAGTAGTTATAGGGCTCAACAAAGAACAATTCACTATCGCTAAAACAGATACAACCCTCAGGGTATTTACCTGGAATGTTTCAAGCTGGGGCGAAACCAACAAATCCCGTATGCATACACCCAACTCAGGGAACATGATGATTGATTTTGTAAAAGACCAGCAGGCAGATGTACTCTGTTTCCAGGAATTTTATGACCTCATCAGGGAAAAATCAGATTACTCCATCATCAGGACATTTAAAGAAATGGGTTATAAGTACAGTTATTTTGTAAAGACCAGTTTGGGCAAAGTAAATTACAAAACCGGTGTGGCCATTTTATCTAAATACCCCATAGTGGATACAGCCAAATTCGTTTATGGCGAAAAAGATTATGCCGAACACCTTATTTATGCTGATATTTTATATAAAGATAAAAAGGTGAGGGTGTTCACTACCCACCTTCAATCTGTGCGCTTTGAAGGGGAGCAATATGCCAGCCTGAGAAAAATAAAGCAAACTGATGAAACAGGCCTAAAAGGCTCCGGCACTATTGTAAAGAAATTGAAAATAGCTTATCAATACCGCGGTGCCGAGGCAGATATTTTACGTGAAAAGATAAATGAAAGCCCCTACCCGTCCATCGTTTGCGGCGATTTTAATGATGTACCCAACTCATACACTTATTTTAAAGTAAGGGGGGATATGCAGGATGCATTTTTAGCTAAAGGCAATAAATTTGGCCGCACATTCAGGTATCTTTCCCCAACTCTGCGGATTGATTATATTTTTGCAGACAAAAATTTTTCTGTGGAGCAGTTCAACCGCATTGTAGCCCCCTACTCTGATCATTACCCTGTGGTTGCTGACTTTAAACTTACCAATACGGGTATGTAATATTTGCTACAGTCATTGTATTTTTTTTGCCGGATTGCTGTGTAAAAACGGGGCTGCTACATTATTTATACGCAGGCAAGTCGTAATAAACCGGTAATTTTACCACCTATATTTAATTGATATGACAACAGAAACGAAAAGACAAAAACAGGTATCTGGCCTGATCAATGAAGAGCTGAATGATATTTTCCGTCGTATGAACCTGCTGATGATTGAAGGAGGGATGATATCTATATCAACGGTAAAAATCACCCCGGATTTATTTGAGGCAAGGGTTTACCTCAGTATGTTCCAGATAAAAGATACGCAGGCTGCTTTGTTGAAATTTGAAGAAAAAAATAAGGAGATCAGGAAAGAATTGGGCACAAGGGTACGCCACCAGTTACGCAGTATACCCGAGTTGAAATTTTTTATTGATGACACGCTGGATTATGTTTTTAAAATGGAAGAATTGTTTGAAAAAATAAAAAAAGAAGAAACACCCAATTCAGGCAACGGTACCATTCAGGCAAATGATTAAAATTCTACACAATATCAATCATCAAATATCCCTTTCGGGACCAGGGGTATGTATCTAACTTTTGCCTGGAGATATTTTAAAGCAAAGAAAAGTGCCAACGCCATCAATATTATTGCCTGGGTAACAGTTGCAGTTATTGCATTTGCTACGGCCTGCCAGATATTGGTGCTGAGCGTTTTTAATGGTTTTGAAGGCCTGGTAAAATCATTGTACTCCTCCTTTTACGCCGATGTAAAAATTATTCCGGCCAAAGGAAAAACCTTCCTGCTGCAACCAGCACAAATAAATCAACTAAAACAACAGCCGGGTATAAAAGCTTTTTCGCTGATAGCAGAAGAGAAAGCAATATTGCAAAATAAAGCACTGTTGCAAAATGAAGATATGCAAACTATTGTCTATCTGAAAGGTGTGGATGAAAATTATAAGTTTGTTAGTGGCGTTCCCGAAAAAACAGTAGAGGGTAAATTTAATCCGGGCACTACAGATGAACCCGGGTTGGTACTTGGTTCTGGAATTCAAAATGCGGCAGGGGTAAATATAGATGGGGCATTGGCTGCTTCAGTACTCACGCTGGTATTGCCTAAAAAAGGAAAGGTTTCAGTTTCTGACCCCATGCAATCATTGAGTGAAGGCAATGTAACTGCCACCGGTGTATTTACAATCCAACAGGATTTTGACAACAAATATGCCATTACCAACATCGGTTTTGTAAAACAGCAAATGGGCTTTGCAACCGATGAATATAGTGCGGCGGAAATAAAACTGACTGAACGTGCCGACCCGGAAAAAATAAAACAGCAATTGAATAAATTATTAGGCCCTTCATTTTTAGTACAAACCAAATTTGAACAAAATACCAGCCTGTACAATACCATGAAGCTTGAAAAGTGGGCCATCTATGCAGTACTTACATTGATACTGTTGATTGCAGCTTTTAATATGATCAGTGCGCTCACCATGCTGGTGTTGGAAAAACAAAAAGATATCGGCGTGTTGCAAAGTATGGGTGCCAGTAAGCAAATGATACTTAAAATATTTTTAAGTGAAGGTTTGTTGCTAGGCGGCATTGGTGCTGTGTCGGGGATTTTATTGGCTTTGATCGTTTGCTTTCTGCAGGTAAAATTTCATTTAATTAAATTGCAGGGCGGTTCTTTTTTAATTGATTACTTCCCGGTACAATTACAGGCCAGCGATTTTCTACTTGTTGCTTCCACAGTTGCTTTTATTGCTTTTCTTGCTTCGTGGTTTCCTGCACGCAAGGCAGCCAGCCAGGTGTTGGCATTAAGATAATTCAATTCAAATTATCACTTTCCTTCAAACTACATTTGGATCAGCGTCTATATGAATAACTGTCTTGTCATTTGTAGCGGTTGGTAAAGCTCCCCAATGGTATTTAGTACAAGAGGGCGACGCAACGATTTACCACAAAGCTTCACTGCCCGGACAAAAAATGGCATTACCAGGCTCCCAAAAACTGGAAGCCTTGGATTTAATTTTATTGTAAACTACATTCAATAATCACCCAGTGTTTCTGGCAATTGATCCAATGCCTTTTTTAATTGCTCATCATTGGGGGCTATGCCATGCCATTCGTGGCTGCCTTCCATAAAATCAACGCCCTTACCCATTTCAGTACGCATTAAAATAACGATGGGTTTTTCTTTTCCGATGAAGGTTTTGGCAAGTTGGAGGACCTTAATTACTTCATCCATATCATTGCCCTTTTCAAGATGGATTACCTCCCAACCAAAAGCCGCAAATTTACCCGGCAAGTCTCCCAGGTTCATCACTTTTTTTGTAGGGCCATCTATTTGCTGGCCATTCCAGTCGATGGCGGAAATGAGGTTGTCCACCTTTTTATGGGCTGCAAACATAATCGCTTCCCAGTTTTGTCCTTCGTCTAATTCACCATCTCCGTGTAGGGAAAAAACTATACCGGCGTCGTTATTTAATTTTTTAGCCAATGCTGCACCCAGAGCAACACTCATGCCCTGGCCGAGTGAACCACTTGCTACCCTTACACCAGGCAAATGCTCGTGTGTGGTAGGATGCCCCTGCAGCCTGCTGTTTAGCTTTCTGAAAGTTGCCAATTCGGCCAGGGGGAAATATCCACTCCTTGCCAACACGCTATAAAAAACCGGTGAAATATGGCCATTACTTAAAAAAAACAGGTCCTCTCCTTTGCCATCCATATGAAAGGCAGGATCGTGTTTCATAACATCAAAATACAAAGCAGTTAAATAATCCGTGCAACCTAAAGACCCGCCCGGGTGACCACTTTGAACACCATGTACCATGCGAACAATATCCCTGCGAACCTGGCTTGCTATTCCTTTTAAATCATTCATATTATTTGTTTATGCGGTGCAAACCTACTTTAAATAGCTACATTAGCAAAGGAAAAACAAAACTATAATTCTATCTTGTAGTAATAAGCTGACAGATTAGGCGTTTATCGTTTTATAAGTTATACCAAAAAAGATTTACTTATTATAAAAATCTTGGTTTTTAAATTTTTAAAAGCAACGGATTTTTATTAAGTTGTGTCTAAGTTTCTCGGTTCTCTTACCGATTTTTTTAAAAGTGTTTTACATTTGTTATTAACTGAGCAAATTTTAATTCGTCTGGCATGGATAATATTATACTTAGCGGGGCCTTGGCATTTCTGATTACATTTTTTGCAATACCAATCATTATTCAGGTAGCCAGGGAAAAAAAATTATTTGATGAACCTGATGAACGTAAGGTGCATAAAATGGTTATTCCTACATTGGGTGGCCTGGGGATATTTGCAGGTTTTATTTTAGCTACTTTGCTGGGTGCCCCGGTAGGCACCGCAGAATTACAATATTTTGCTGCTGCTGCTATTGTTATTTTCTTTTTGGGTATTAAAGATGATATCCTCATTTTATCTGCTGCCAAAAAATTTGTTGGCCAGTTACTGGCGGCCGGGATTATTATTAAATTTGGTGGCATTCAGATAACAAACATGCATGGTTTTTTAGGCATGGGCGAGATACCACATTTTGCCAGTATTGTTTTCACCTTATTTACTGTAATAGTTATCATTAATTCTTTCAATTTAATTGATGGTGTTGACGGATTAGCTGGCAGTCTTGGTTTATTAACAGCCCTTGTATTTGGTTCTTATTTTGCTTATGTAGGCCAAACCCTTTATGCGGTAATGGCTTTTTCACTTGCAGGTAGCCTTATTGGTTTTTTGATTTACAATTTTTCTCCTGCTAAAATATTTATGGGGGATACAGGGTCGTTGCTGATAGGATTGGTGAATTCAATTATGGTAATTAAATTTATTAATATTGCCGATAGCAATAGTTTCCATTTACCATTACAAGCCGCACCTGCCCTGGGTATTGCTATTTTAATTGTACCCTTGTTTGATACGTTAAGGGTTTTTGGCTTACGTATCCTAAACAGGCGCTCGCCGTTTAGCCCCGACAGAACGCATGTTCATCATTTTCTCTTAGATATCGGATTTAGCCATCGGCAAGTTACGCTGCTATGTGTTGGTACAAATATTGGTTTTATCGGCCTGGCATTTTTTCTCCGCAACCTCGGTACTACTATGTTGATCGGCATTCTCTTATCTATCGCTTTCACACTCATTGGTATTATTTATTATAAGAAAAATCATATCAAACGGCCCCGCATTGTTAAATTCCCACTCGAGGAAAAAATTATTAAAACGCACAAAATACTTACTTTGGCTACTGAAACAGTGGACGTGGACTAATTTTCTTTTTCTGTTATTCCCTGCACAAATATTTTTAATAAATGTTTGTAATCCTGCCTGTTATTCTTTTCTTTAGATTTGCACCCACTTAATTTTCTATTTTATGACAGAAGAACTGGAAATGATTAAACTGGAAACAGAATCTTTAATGAAGAAGGCAATTAACCATCTTGAAGCAGAATTGATAAAAATCCGTGCAGGCAAAGCCAACCCCAATATGCTCGACGGGATAGTTGCTGAGTATTATGGATCGCCTACTCCCCTCGCCCAAATAGCAAATATTTCAGTGCTCGATGCCCGTACCATTTCGGTACAGCCGTGGGAAAAAAATATGCTGCAACCTATAGAACGTGCAATCATTGCCAGCAATATTGGCATCAATCCGCAGAATGATGGAAATTTTATACGCCTTTATTTGCCGCCCCTTACCGAAGAAAGAAGAAAGGAACTGGTAAAGAGATGTAATGCCGAAGGCGAGCAGGGCAAAGTATCTGTGCGTAATATTCGCCGGGAGTCAATTGAGCAAATTAAAAAATTGCAAAAAGATGGCCTAAGTGAAGATGTGGCCCGAAATGCTGAGACAGAAATGCAGGAACTAACCAACCACTACATAGCCCTCATTGAAAAACATCTTGAAACCAAAGAGAAAGAAATAATGGTAGTATAAGGTGGTGTATGATGTATGATTTGCTGAATACTTTTTCAATTGAAGGCTTAAAATGTGTACATAGTAGTAAGGATATAGTAAATGCACTTTATTTAACCAGCATTTTAGCAATGGTCATCATCGTTGTGTCACTCACTTGAACGTCATACCAATGGGGAGCTTTTATTATGTTATTTGTAAAGGACACAAGTGCTTTTTAATCTCATACCATTATAATTAAAAATCAGACTTCAAAAAATCATACATCATACATCGGGAATTCATTTATCAAAATCCGGCAAAGATTCCAGCTCTTCCAACCTGCCGTTAATTCCCTTAAAGCCCCGACAATGGCTTCCATTGGTAATAAAAATATACGGAACCTGTAACGTTATATTATAGCGAAGTGCCTGGTTTAAAACCTGCTCAGTAATGGCCACATTCATTTCTTTACATTCAATCATCATCCAGGGTTTCGTATTTCTGTCGTAGAGTAAAATATCAAACCGTTTTGTAAGATCGCCTAAATGAATTTCTTTTTCTATTGCAATTAATGAAGCAGGATATTTTTTTACCTGTACCATATATTGCAAAAAATTTTGGCGTACCCATTCTTCAGGAGTAAGAACCACCCATTGTTTTCTTATTTCATCAAAAATGAATTCCTTTTCCTTTTCACTTTTAATTTTGGGTTCGTACAAGGGATATGCTATCTTAATCATATTTTTAAAAAGAAATATTCAGTAGTTTTATTAATGGTAAAGAAAAGGAATTGGTAAGCAGGCATTAAAATAAGCACTGAAAATTAGCACATTTATTAAGATTAACTAACAACGAATGAAAACAAAAGGCGATATAGTACAAAACTGGTTACCACGATATACAGGTGAAAAACTTGAAAATTTTGGTGAGTATATTTTACTTACAAATTTTTCAAATTATGTTGAAATGTTTGCTAAATGGAACAAAGTAAAGATAATAGGTAAAGACCGCCCAATGCAATGCGCTACAGCCAATAATATCACCATCATCAATTTTGGCATGGGAAGCCCGGGTGCAGCCACCGTTATGGACCTGCTTACTGCAATTGATCCCAAAGCGGTTTTATTTTTGGGCAAATGTGGCGGGTTAAAAAAACGCAATAAAATAGGCGACCTTATTCTGCCGATTGCAGCTTTAAGGGGCGAAGGTACCAGCAATGATTATTTTCCACCAGAAGTACCTGCCTTACCAGCATTTATGCTGCAGAAGGCAATCTCCACCACTATCAGGGATTATGCCTGCGATTATTGGACAGGCACTGTTTATACCACCAACCGCCGGGTATGGGAGCATGATGAAAAATTTAAGGAGTACCTGCAAAGGGTACGTGCCTATGCTATAGATATGGAAACCGCCACTATTTTTACGGTAGGCTTTTATAATAAAATCTCTACCGGTGCCTTATTACTTGTAAGTGACAGCCCCATGATACCCGAAGGTGTAAAAACCGAAGCAAGTGATAAAAAAGTAACTTCAGAATTTGTAGAGCGCCATCTCAAAATTGGTATTGATTCCCTCAAACAATTAATCAATGATGGATTAACAGTGAGACATCTACAGTTTTAATTTCTTTTCTTCCTAAACGATTTTTCTTGCAGCACTTTTTCTTTGTACTAAGCTGAAAAAAGATAAGTAAGCTTTTGATTCAGGCATTTATTTTTACAACCCCCTTATCATGAACCAGGTATATCCTTATCACCAGCTTTATAATTTCACAAAAAATATTTTTTTAAAAATCGGATGCAATCAGCAGGATGCTGCTATTGCAGCTAAAGTATTGGTTTCGGCAGATCTGCGTGGCGTTGACAGTCACGGTATTGCCCGGCTTACCGGCTATATCCGCTTATGGGAGGTAGGTAGGATCAATGCCGATCCGGATATCAAAGTGGTACATGAAACACCCTCCACCGCAGTTGTTGATGGCGATAAAGGACTGGGTTTGGTTGTAGCCCCTTCTGCTATGCAGGTAGCCATCAATAAAGCAAAAAGTGTGGGTACCGGTTGGGTAAGTGTAAAAAACAGTAATCATTTTGGTATTGCCGGCTACCATGCCATGATGGCTTTGGAAGATGATATGATTGGCATTGCCATGACGAATGCTTCGGCGCTGGTAGCACCTACATTTTCTGTTGAAAGATTATTGGGCACCAACCCCATTGCGGTTGCAATACCTGCAGGCAGTGAACCGCCTTTTGTTGCAGACTTTGCCACTACAACAGCAGCCAATGGCAAATTAGAAATACTGCAGCGAAAGGAAATGAATGCACCTACCGGTTGGGTACAAACGAAAGATGGCCTTGCCTCTGTAAATGCAGGCGAGGTAAAAGCCGGTGGTGCCTTGCTGCCACTGGGTGGTGATAAAGAACATGGCAGCCACAAGGGTTTTATGCTGGGCTCAATCGTTGATATTTTTTCGGCAGTTTTAAGCGGTGCCAATTATGGCCCGTGGGTCCCTCCTTTTCCGGCATACATCCCTGTGCCTGAAAATTTACCGGGCGAAGGTATCGGGCATTTTTTTGGTGCCATGCGGATAGATGCCTTCAGGCCTGCAGCAGATTTTAAAATACATATAGATAAATGGATACAACGTTTCCGGGCTGCAAAAACAGTTGAAGGGGAAACAAATGTTATTATCCCCGGTGACCCGGAAAGGGCCATGGAAATTGACAGGATAAATAATGGCATACCCTTATTACAATCAGTGGTGGATGAACTTAAAACCCTGGGGAAAAAATTTAGTGTAGCTATTTAGTCGCATATATTTTTTTATTGTCCCGGCCAGGAAGCAATGAGCAGCACTGTTGCGTCGCACTCTTGTACTATATACCTATGGGGAGCTTTACCTGCGATATTAACAAGCGCAAAAGTATATTAATAGTAAACCATCTGCGCAACAAATTCAGCAGAATTAGATAACGTAAAGTTGTTGCAGCATATAGGTTCAAATTTATGTCTGACCATTGCTATGAGAATATTTTCATTATTATTTTTGATTGCATGCGCCGTGTTTTTAACAGGCTGTTTCCGGCAGTCTTATTTTTTAAGCCCTTCACATGCTACTTCAAATTTTTATCATGCCAAACCTTTAAGTTCAGATTCAGTAAAATCAGCTACCTATATTGGCGGTGCTTTTTCGGCAGGGGGTGCCAACGAATATTTGAGGGATGAGTTGTATTCTTTCAGTGGGTATTTTCATAGAAGTCATAATTTCAATCGAATCCAGGCTTTTTATGGTGCTAATTTTTCTCTTGGTTCATACTCCATTAATGAAGATCAATTTTATAATGTGAGGGGCGGAAATAAATTTTTTAGCGGTGTGGGCCTAAGTGGTGGTATCAATCTTGTAATACCGATGGGCACCCGCCATGAGTGGCGTGTTGTGGGTATTGAAAGCACCATCCAAAATGA
>JANMVB010000304.1:0-2616 GCA_031392305.1 Ferruginibacter sp. | reverse complement strand
GGTTACCTCTACTTTTTTTGTATTAATTGTTTTACCTGCCATGTATGCGTTGGTTCGGGAATACGAATTAAAGAAAAAAGGTAAAGTAGTAATTGCAGAATTAAACGATTAAAAAATGAAAAAATTACTATTCATATTGCTCATTACGCTTTTAGGCAAAACAAACTTAGGGCAACCCGTTTTGCAGCTAAATGCCATTATAGATTCTATACAACGATCACATCCTTCCATAAAAATGTATGATGCAGAAATACGTTCAATGGATGAAGCTGCAAAAGGCGCTAAAAGCTGGATGCCACCGGAGATCAGTACAGGACTTTGGATGGTTCCCTATAATCCGGCACTGTGGAAGAAAAATGATATGGGTGAAACAGGTATGGGGCAATACATGATTGGTGGCCAGCAGATGTTACCAAACAAAAAGAAACAAAATGCGGATGGTGCTTATATGGAAGCAATGTCTTCTGTAGAAAAAGAAAAAAAGAAAGCTACACTCAATGAATTGATCAATGATGCCAAAAAGTTTTATTATGAATGGATCATCCTCGAAAAGAAATTAGTGATACTCGTTCAAAATGAAAAACTGCTTGACTTCATGATTAAAAATGCGGAGATAAGATACAAGAATGGGTTGGAAAAAATAAGTGCTTATTACAAAGCAAAAGCGGCATTGGGCAATAGTATGAATATGCAACTGATGTTTGAAAATGACATCAAAGAAAAACGCATCCGCATTAATTCCCTGATGGGCAGGAATGCCATGATTGATTTTGATATTGATACCAGCTACCAGGTAAAGGACTATTCAACTGTAATATTTGACAGTACATTTTTTTACAGCAACCGCAGCGATTTAATATCAATTGATAAAGACATCAATATTACTTTTTTGAAACAGGAAACTGAAAGGCAGAGCCTCAAGCCACAGTTCGGTGTCCGTTATGACCACATGTTTGGCTTTGGAGGTTTTCCCATGCAATACACTTTAATGGGAATGGTGAAACTGCCCTTTGCCAAATGGTCTTCTAAAATGAACAAAGCAAATATTGAAAGCCTGAAATGGAAAGCCAGTGCATTGCAATCGCAAAAGGAAATGATGGTAAACGAATATAGCGGCATGGCTTATGGCATGCGTAATGAAATAGAGCTAAAGAAAAAGCAGTTGAAGCTGTACAATGAAAATATCATACCAGCATTAAAGAATAATTATAAAACAATGCAATTGGGCTATGAGCAGAATACAGAGGAATTGTTTATGCTGTTTGATGCATGGGAAACATTAAATATGACGCAGCTTGACTATTTAAAGCAATTACAGGATTTGCTGACAATGCAGGTTGAGCTGGAAAGAATTTTGCAAATAAAATAATTATGATTAAAATATTCCGACCATAAAATGCTGAAAGGTTTATAGTTAAATCAGCAAGGGAACAACAAGTATTTGAGTAAAAGTTTATTAACCGGGTTATGAAAAAAAAGAAAATAACAATTATTATAATATCGGTACTGGTGATACTGGCTGCGGCCGCATGGATATATTTTAAAGTATGGCCTCCGCAAAAAGTTACACAACAGAAAGAACAAACCGGTATGGAAAATATGAACATGGATGGTGAAAATGGAAATAACAACATACACGATGTTTCTTTGCATACTTTGATGCAACCTGCTAATGGCTACGCTATTTCCAGTATACCTGCCACTACCTTAATGCAACGTGAAGAAGCCATCGAAATAAATGCTATTGGATATACAGCCTACAACACAAATGAAGTGGGTGCTATATCAAGCCGTGTAAATGGCAGGATCGAAAAGTTGTATGTAAAGTACCGGTACCAGTTGATAAAAAAGGGTCAGAAAATTATGGACATTTATAGCCCGGAGTTATTGACCGCACAGCAAAATCATTTATTTCTTTTGAAAAATGATGCCGCTAATTATACATTAATAAATGCTTCCAGAGAAAAATTATTATTACTTGGTTTTCCCGGCGAACAATTACAGCAACTCATAAAAACCCAAAAACCTTTCCTTACTGTTTCGGTTTACAGCAGTTACAGCGGGCATATTCATGAAGCCTTGAATAAGGAAATGAGCAAAGATGCACAGTCATCACCCTCTATGAATGATGCTATATCGTTAACTACAGAAGAACTTAGCCTGAAAGAAGGTATGTACCTGCAAAAGGGACAAACAGTTTTTAAAGTTTACAATGCAAACAAAATATGGGCTTTGCTCAATATTTATTCATCTGATCAGGTGTTTATTAAAACAGGCACCAGGGTAAGTATTGTGCCGGAAGCCAGGCCGGAAAAAACTTTTCAGAGTTCAATTTTCTTTATCGAACCATTTTTTAGGCCCGGCAGTAAGACATTAACAGCCAGGGTAAATATTGATAACAGTGTTTTGCAATTGCCCATTGGCAGCCAGGTAAAAGCAACTATTTTCAGCAGCCCTGTATTTGCAGCGTGGTTGCCCAGGGAAGCCATCGTTTCACTCGGGTTTGAAAAAATTGTTTTTGTAAAAAGCATTAATGGATACAAAGCACAAAAGATAACAACAGGGGTAACTAATAAAAATCTAATTCAGGTAACAGGTGGAATTACTGTTGCTGAT
>JANMVB010000287.1:0-23264 GCA_031392305.1 Ferruginibacter sp. | reverse complement strand
AACCTTTAGCACGGCTGGTAAAAGCGGCATCGAAAAACATAAAGAACAATTAAAGATGTTGTTTTTTAATCCCGGAAAAAGGATAAGCGGCCTTCCCTTTATGTCGAACAAAACGGCCATTTACGATGATGACATGGCGGAGGTTTATGACATGAGTATTGATATGGACGACTACCTCAATACCAGTTGCTACATC
This sequence comes from Ferruginibacter sp., assembly GCA_031392305.1. Lineage (GTDB taxonomy): Bacteria > Bacteroidota > Bacteroidia > Chitinophagales > Chitinophagaceae > Ferruginibacter. The sequence goes on along the minus strand of JANMVB010000287.1, from coordinate 23,068 downwards.
TTTACGCAAAAGGTAAAATCCGGCATGGAAGGCAAGGCTGTGGTGGATGAAATGAAGACCTGGTTTAATGATAAAACCTTTGAAGTGGTGGCCCGCAATTATTCGCTCAGTTACGATGCCGGCGTGTATGATTTTAAAGTGCAGATGGAAGTACAGATGACACATTTTGGCAAGCACCTGGTACCATCCCTCATCCGTTACAATGGCAACTGGAAAGCCATTTTTAAAAAACGGGAGAGGGGTGTTTTTACTGCTACGCTTTTTGATTTTAATGCAGGTGATTGATCGCAGGTTGCTGAAAAATACATTTTTTGTCCGGGCATTTTATCATTACCCATCATTGTTGCGTCGCACTCTTGTACTAAATACCAATGTGGATCTTTACCCACATTATAATTAATAAAACCAGCCTTGGTAATTCCTGTCAATTTTATTTCCTTAAAATATAAATTGTCTACTCCTGCTTTCATTCACAACCTCGTAATATACTTACCCCAACCACTCTATCCCATTTTCCCCAACATTGTAAAATTAGTTTTTGCTCATGTTTACTGCATAGCATATTCACCTTTCTGAGCTGCTTAAAATTTATTTTTATTTGGCAAAACTGCATTATAAAAAAAATCGTACCTGCTTTCGTTAGCATTTTTTTAACATTTGGCAAGGTTTTGGAATATGCTTTAACAATCGTATATCCCTTCTATTTAAACTGGCACTTCCTCCCCATTTAAACTATTCATCCTTAATTTCTATTTCTTAAACTAAACAATGTTAAACCACATGCGTCAAAATCCACATCACACAAATCTATTATGCTTAACCATTTTCTCCTTATTTGTTTTTGTTGCCCACGCACAAAAATCTCCGCAGCAATTACAGCGCATGCGTGAAGACCTGCTGAAGGATGATAAAGTAGAAACTGTAGGCATTTCTCCAACACGGCAAACACCCGATTTTATTAAATTAAAAACAACTACTAAACTTAAAAAAGAAACTGCAAAACCAACATTGGTTAATTATTTAAAACTCCGTAACGGTGTTGACGAACTGGTAGAGATGAAGGGGATACAATCTTCCACAGCGGAGAGTGTAGTAAAATACCAGCAGTACTTTAAAGGCCTTAAAGTTGACAGGGCTTCTTATGGTGCCTTTATAAAAAATGGCATGGTTAATTTTTACAATGGTGCATACTATGAAATACCAGCAACGGTTTCTGTTACTCCATCTATCAGCATGGCAAAGGCTGTAGATTTTGCAAGGAAACATATTGGTGCAAAAAAATATGTAGCGGATGAAATAAAAAATGCCATTGCGGCAAGTAAAAATGCTGCACAAAAAAAGAGCCTCCAAATGGAGTTGCTTGAAGCCGCTCCCAAAGGTGAATTGTTAATGATCAATGATTTTAGCAAGCCCGGTAGTAATAATGTAAGGCTCGCTTACAAATTAAATATATATGCTGCTGAACCACTCAGCCGCTCATGGGTATATGTGGATGCAATGAATGGCGACATCCTGTTAACAGATGCAATCATTAAACATGTAAACGATCCAAAAACACCTGCAGCAAATACGGGTATTACTTCTGTGGCCACTACTGTGCAAACACGGTATGCAGGCTCACGAAGCATACAGGTAAAGCAAATCAGCGGCAACGACCCTAATAGCGGCCTGCCGTTGGTAGCCAGCAATCCTTTGGAAATATATATACCAGGCTCAGCAACCTATGTATTAATAGATGATACAAGGGGCAATGGTATTGAAACCTACGACCTCAATGGCATCGGCGGCCTGCCTATATCCTTGCCCGTGTATTCACAGGCAAAATCTTTTACTGATGTAAATAATAACTGGTTATTGTCAGAACACAAAAGAGGCGGAGCTGTCGAATCTGAAAATGATGATTTTGGCTGGGATGCACATTGGGGTGCAGGCCTTGTGTATGATTACTGGAAACTAAATCAAAACCGATTAAGTTATGATGGCAACAATGCCAAAATAAAAAGTTACATCCACTCCGGCATTGCGTATGATAATGCATTTTGGAACGGTAGTGTTATGACCTATGGCGATGGCTCCGGCACAGCAGCCATGGGTTTTAGGCCACTTACTTCACTGGATGTTTGCGGTCACGAAATTGGTCACGGTGTGTGCGAATTTACCAGCAACCTGGTATATGCAAAAGAGTCAGGTGCTATGAATGAAGGCCTTAGCGATATATGGGCTGCCTGTATAGAATACTTTGCCATCAAAAAAGTTGATCCGTCACTTGTTTCGGTGTATAAGCCTTTTTACATTGGCGAGCAAATATCAGCAAGCCCGGCAACTCCGCTCCGCAGGATGGATGATCCCAAAGCACAAGGCAATCCTGATACTTATGGAGGTGTAAACTGGACAAGTCAGAATTGCACCCCATCTCTTGCCAACGACCAATGTGGCGTTCACAATAACAGTGGTGTATTAAATAAATGGTTTTATTTACTAACTGTAGGTTCTGGTGCCGGCTCGGGCCCTGACGCTGCTTATGCAGGTGTTGATGATGGTATCAACGATGCTGTTACTACGGGCCCGGTTGCAGACCAGCACCCGGCTAACCCTTACAGCGTTACCGGCATTGGCTTTACGCTTGCTGAAAAAATAACTTTCCTCACCGAACAGTTATTGAGTTCTTTTGCAACTTATGCAGAAGCAAGGCAAGTGTCAATTGCAGTAGCAACAGATTTATCAGGTGATGGCTGTGGTGCAATAGTAGAGGCAGTTACCAATGCATGGTATGCAGTGGGTGTAGGACCAAAATTTGTAAAGCCTTGTTCAATTACTTACGGCTTTGTATTTCAACCAGGTGCTGCAGTTAATGAAGCGGCCATCCCATCAGGTTGTGTATCTTCAAAAGTATTCAACATACCGGTATTTTTACCTGCAAGTTCAACAGCTACGATAGCATTAACTGGTACAGCTACCCGTAACATCGATTATTCACTTACAACTACATCCCTCTCAAATACAGCTACCATATCAGCCAAGCAAAACATAGCTGTAACAATTTTAAATGATGGGGCCACAGAAGCAAACGAAGAAATAATACTAACACTAACAGTCACTAATATAGGAACCAACAAGGTTAATAAAACTTATAAGGTTACATTATTGGATGATGATGTGGTGCCGGCAATTGGTGTAGGGCAAAAAACATTACTGAACGAAACCTTCACCAGGGCTGATGGATTTACAGACCCTGGCGGTTGGACAGAGAAACTTGAAATACCCGAAGCTCCAAATGGCGATCCATTGGCAACAGGTAAAAACCAATGGGGTATTTTTGATAATAAGCTTGCAATAACCGGTAAGGAAGGTTTAACCGGAACACAACTTCCCAATGGCACTTACAACAGTAATAGCGAAAGTCAAACAATCATCAAATCAGGATTAATTGATGCAAGGGGATTGAGTGTGATCAATTTAAAATTTGATCTAAACATCCAGGGAGAAATAGATGCACAGGGTACTGATCCGGAAAATTTCCCGGCATTTGATTACATGGCAATTGCTTACTCTTTAGATAATATCAATTATATCGAGTTAAACACAGGAGCCTTCAGGCAGTATGCTTCGCTGCAGCCAACTACAATTACTGTTAACGGACCTCTGCCAGCTTCACTCGTTAATAAGCAATTTTATATCGCCTTTCGCTGGAAAAATGATGCTAACGCCGGTGGCCCAATGAGCGCAGGCATCGACAACCTGTTGATAACAGGCGCACCACGTACACTGGAAAATGATCTCAATCACAATGGCCGGGAAAACTTAAACGCCGGACAGGATGCTTATTTCTACAGCATCCAGGATGGACAGATTTTGGCCAGGTTAAAAAATGGTTCTACTAAAACATTTGGTTGTTCAAATATTTTTGTTGAAAAAACCGGTGCAGGTGCATTTAATCTGTACCAGGGCGGCGGTGCTTTACATAAAGTAAGCGATAAAATTGTGCGAATCGAAACCGGCGTTAGCTTCTCTGCTCCAAATGTGGTAACGTTATTTTACACCGAAAACCAGTTAGTTGGCTTAGAGCAGGCAACCGGAAAGGCACGTACTACATTCAATGTGTACCTGGTAACAGGCATAGCTTATACCACTTCTACCGCACAAAATACCAAACGGTACGAAGCAGCCTATACAGCACTTCCGGGTGTAGGTGGATTTTATACGCTTACGTTTATAGGTATAGTTAATGGTTCTTATGCCCTGGGTGCACCGGTTTCTACTATTGTACGCAGTATTGCATCACCATCCATTTCTTCCGCTACTACAAAGAAGTTTGAAAGCATTTATCCAAACCCGTCAAAAAATATGGTGTATATCCGTATCAGTTTGCCGGCAAACGAAAAGTTGAAATTGGATATTTTAAGTGCAGCCGGACAACTATTGTACACACAAAGAAATGAAGTGGCAGCAGGTACTTCGCTGGTAGCCTTACCCGTAAGTACATTAAAAAAAGGCAGTTATAGTGTAAGTATCAAAGATGAAAAAGGTACTATCATAAACACTCAACAATTTATTAAAGAATAGTGGATAACGATTAATAGTAAAGGCTGTTGCATTTTGCAGCAGCCTTTTTTTATAGAATCAGAACTCCTTACCCCTGGTTACAAATTAAAGGCAACAACCAATGGAAGGGTTAAGATTGCAAATTGAAAACACCGTTATATATTTAAGAGTACAAGAGTACCCAAATAAGCCGCAGCTGATGTTTCGCTTATTGCAACTTTGAAAAACTTTCTAATGCAATTCAGTGATTTTAAGACCTCATTTTCTTTTTTTTCTTGATAAAAAAAAGAAACAAAAAAAATCAAAGCTGTATAAAAAAGGTCTAAAAAGTTGAATGCTTGTCTAAAATGAAATTAGTCACAACTTTAGAATATATACAGACATATGTGCGACTTACAAGCTAAGAATATAGCCGGGCATTTGTAACATCAATTTCATTTCTTAACGACAAGCCTTCAAATTTTCTTAACGCCTTTTTTATGAGGCCGTTCCTGCGATATCCGATAACGCAGACAAAGTTCCCCAATGATAAAATGTACAAGAGTGATTATTATTTCCTTTTACTATAAGGAAATAATAACAAAATCATATTTGCCAATAAAGCTAAATTGAAATACTTCTGCCCGTACAATAAAAAAAATGGTTGTATAAAAGGGCAATGCAACGATGTTTATTCAGGGCTCAGTTACCTGAACAAAAAATATAAAAAGTATGGATGTTAGTTTGCGATATGTTAGGAGTTCTGAGAAAATTTTTTTTGTAAAAAACGCCATTGAATTTATACAATTATTTTCTCCAGGTTTTTTAAATACCCTTCCTTTATCCCTGCACCCAACCCCGGTGTATCCGGCACCGTTACTAACCCATTTCTACCATAAATAATTCCGCCTGTCACCGGGTCTTCCATAAACATGAGGGGAGTATCAAAGTCGTAATAAGTAATTGCATCGCTTGCAAGAGCCAGGTGTGCCGCAGCAGTAAATGCCAGCCTCGATTCTAAAAAACCACCCAACTGTATTTTTATATCGTTGACCTCCGCCAGTTCAATTATTTTTAATGCGTTAAAAATTCCGGATGATTTACCCAGCTTTACATTAAAATAATCACAGGCCGAAAGTTCAATCAAACGCTTGGCATCATGATGATCACAGCAGCTTTCATCCGCCATGATTTTTATCGGGCTCTGTTTGCGGATAGCCGCCAGTTCCATAAAATTCCAGCGGGGTATCGGCTCTTCACAATGCTGAATATTGTAAGGCGCCAGTTCATTTAATACAGCAATGGCTTCCGCTACATTCCAGCCCTGGTTGGCATCTATGCGTATTGGTACCTCCATGCCCACGGCTTCCCTTATCAGCCTGATGCGTTCCACATCGTTCTTATAATTGCCCAGTTTTACCTTTATCACTTCAAAACCATTTGCCTTAATCTTTGCGGCATCAGCCGCCATTTTGTTTGGCTCACCAATACTTACTGTGTAGTCGGTAATCAGTACCTTCCCTTTCTTTCCCCCTAAAAAAGCATACAATGGAAGGCCGGCATGTTGCGCCGCAATATCATACAAGGCCATATCAAAAGCGCTCTTAATACTGCTGTTGCCATAAATAATTTTATCCATCGCCAATGCACATCCGGCAATATCAAGCGCATCTTTTCCCTTCAGTGTTTTTGCCAGGTATTGCGCCACCACCACACAGGTTTCCGTACTCTCGCCATTGATTGCCATAAAAGGGCTACACTCACCAAAGCCAACAATACCATCATGCGTAATAATTTTTACAATCACATTTTCAGCATGCGTAAGTTCACCCAGCGAAATAATAAATGGCTCTTTTAATTTAATGGGAGATTGATAAATTTCAACCGAAGCGATGGATGATATATTTTGAGGCATGTGTAATTGTTTTTTAAGAAAAAAGATTGTTGCTATAGCTTAGCCATTCAGTTAATAAACTGATCAACAACAAAGATAAGTTTCAAAAAGATTATTGTCCGGGCTAAGAAGCTTTGTGGATCATCGTTGCATCGCCCTCTTGTGCCGTATACCTGTGTGGGGCTTTACCTGCGTTGTATTTCAGCTTATAGTCTGATGGGTGATTTATTTGATTTAATGATTAGTGTGAATGAAGTGTAAATAAATAATGATGATTAACAATTTTCATATTGATACCTTGGTCGTTTGTTTCGTTTTGCATTAACCATTTGATGTAAATATGGGTTCATCAAATGAGTGATAATAATTTTAATTTTTAAAGGGTGTAAGAAAGGGATTTCAATTAAAACCGGCAGCAGGTGACAGCATGTTTTCAGTTTCAGCCAACAAATTAAACAAGGCAGTAGTTGTTATTATCAACTTTTGTAACTTTATTCAGCAGCTGTACGGGTAGGCGATTTTCAAGTACCTCCACATCGCCAGGCTTTAACCGTTGCAGGCAATCAGGCATCATATTGAAATTAAAAAGCAAAAGTTAGATTTAAAAGAATAGCAGTTTTAAAATGAAACAGCAATCTGACAGCAAGGAAACAAACCAGTTAGCATTAGATGCAATTATTAATGTGGTTAAAGGTATTGCGCCTATGTCTGAGCCAGACATAGAATTGTTGGTATCAATACTTCAAAGCAAAACAGTAAAAAAACATGAGTATTTGTTGAAGGAAGGTGAAGTATGCAGAAATGTTTATTTTCTTGTTAACGGGTTTTTCAGAATGTTTTATATAGATTTTGAAGGAAACGAAATTAACTACAGGTTTACAGATGAAAATAATTTTCTTGTTGACTTTCAGAGTTTCCTTACTCAAAAACCATCACATTTTTACTGGCAGGCAATGCAGGATGCTGAATTGTTTGTTTTGCCTTACCAGGAAGTTCAAAATACCTATGTTGCATCAGCAGTTTGGAACTCCTTTGGGAGGCTTATAGCGGAGCATGTATATCTTCAATTAAATGAGCGGGTTGAAATGCTTCTTTTTATGAATCCGGAAGAACGCTACCAACATTTGCTCAATACAAGACCGGAACTTTTTGCACAGGTATCTCAATTTCATCTCTCCTCGTACCTCGGTGTTAAGCCTGAATCTTTAAGCAGGCTAAGAAAAAGATTACTGAAAAAGTAAGCGTCTCATTTCTTAACCAAAGTCAACGGTTTTAGCCTTTGCCCCGTATCATCTTTGTGTCATAAAATTAAATATTATGACAAAGAAATTATTTCAGCAAAAAACACCTGCAACAAAATACAATGCCAGGTATATTCAAAGTTTTCTTATCAATTTACCGGTTGAAAAAATTGACCTGTACAAATGGGTAATCGAAATGACAGATGACGATTATGCATCGTATTCAAAAGCGCATAAAGCAATGGGCAGTTTTAGCAAGGACAATATTTTTTACATGAAAAATGTTGAGAACATCGGAATAGAAACCATTGTTCAACATTACGAATTAAAATTCTATGCGCCCAATCATGTTCAGCTTTACTCTTCCAAAAGCATAGCATATATACTAAGGTGGTTTCCCACAAGGGTAGGTGTGCCCTGGGAATTATATGTGCAGCCTGTTTCTGCCAACAGCAGTCGCCTGGTTTGTTTAATTGGTGTTGACTATCCAAATCTCATTCTTAAGATAGCGGCATGGTTTAGCAGCCTCGGTGGTTTGTTTTTAAAAAGGCATCTCAGCAAAGAAGGTAAAGCCTTTGCAAGGGACATTGAAATAAAATTCAAAGCAAGCTGATACCGTTTTTTCTTAACCAAAGTCAACGTTTCCTGCCCTCCGCTCAAATTAATTTTACATCACAGAAAAGGATAAAAGCAGCGATAGTTTAAACTGCAGCAATAATGGAATAAGCCCAATAAATAAAATTATCAATCATTAATTTTTTAATAATTAAAATATCATCACATGGAATTCTCAATAGAAAAAAGTACCGGTAACCTGCATTCATTTGAATTGCCGGCAATTACAGAAGCAAGTGGAGAAACGATTTTTAACCCGACAAACTTCCGGTCGATCTTAGACCGGACTGTAAAACTAAAACCAACCGCACAACGCCAATGGGGTAAAATGAATATGGTTCAAATGCTGAATCATTTAAAGGTTGCTACAGGAAGCGGAATCAAAGTCTATAATCTTAAAGGCGAAAGTTCATTCCTTTCCAGGGGGTTCATAAAGTTTCTTGTACTGCGTATCCTTAAGCGGCTTCCCAAAAATGCAGCAGCGCCGAAAGGGTTTAGTATTGAAATGAACCATTCACTTGATTTCAATACCGAAAAGGAAAATGTATTGGACATCCTGAAAAAATCGTACTCTTCTACTCATGAGGCTTACCCCCATCCCTTGTTCGGTATCATGTCGAGGGCAGAATGGGGAAAATTAATTTATCGACATTTCGACCACCACCTTCGCCAGTTTGGTTCATGAGTCAACGCCATCCATCAAGTCAAAAAAAAATAAAACAACATCAAAAAACAAATAAAACAACATCATCATGAAAGCATTGGTTAATCAACAAAAGCAATATTTCAACAGCAATACAACAAAGCCGTTAACCTTCAGGATAGAGCAGTTAAAAAAGCTGAGATCCGTTCTTAAAAATTATGAGCAGGAATTAACGGATGCTGTTTACAAGGATTTTCAAAAAGGAAGATTTAATACTTTCCTTACTGAATTCTCGGGCTTATACAATGACCTGGATAAAGCCATTAAAAAAGTAGGGAAATGGGCAAAGATAAAACGGGTTGGAACCAATATGGTTAATTTCCCCGGCAGAAGCTACATCATACCCGAGCCACTGGGAGTATCCCTTATTATTGGGGCATGGAATTATCCCATTAACCTGACCTTGGTGCCGACCATTGCCGCCATTGCTGCCGGGAATACCGTTGTGCTGAAACCCAGTGAACTGGCCACTCATACCAGCGCCGCATTGGCAAAGATGATTAAGTCGAATTTCGATCCATCCTTCTTTGCAGTAGTTGAGGGTAGTATTGAAGAAACAGCAGAACTACTGGAGCAGCCTTTTGACAAGATATTCTTCACAGGAAGCGCACCGGTGGGAAAAATCGTTTACCAGGCAGCCGCAAAAAATCTCATACCTGTCACTTTAGAACTGGGAGGAAAAAGCCCGCTGATCGTTGCGCCTGATGCCAACTTAAAGATCAGTGCAAAGAGGCTGGTTTGGGGGAAATTTGTCAATGCCGGGCAAACCTGTATTGCCCCGGATTATGTTTTGGTTCACAAGAGTATCGAAAAAGACTTTCTTGAAATAGTCAAACAGGAAATCGAACAGGGACAATTTTCACTCGAAAATCAAAACTATGCTCAGATCATTAATGAAAAACATTTTGATCGGCTGGTAAATTTGATCGAACCCGGAAAGATATTTACCGGTGGTGAATATGACAGGTCAAAGCGTTTTTTGGCGCCAACTGTACTCAGCAATGTTTCGGCAGAAGACAAAGTAATGGAGGATGAAATCTTCGGGCCCATTTTACCGGTATTGAGCTACGATGATATTGACAGCGCCATTTCATTCATCAAATCAAGGCCTAAACCGTTGGCATTATATTTATTTTCTGAAAGCAGCACCCTTCGTAAGAAAGTACTGAATGAAATATCATTTGGTGGCGGAATGGTGAACGACGTGCTGATGCACTTCGTAAATGATGAATTGCCCTTTGGCGGTGTTGGAAACAGCGGTATGGGAAACTATCACGGCGAAGCCGGTTTCAAATCCTTTTCTCACTATAAGAGCGTCATCCAAAAGCCTACCTGGTTCGAGTTACCGCTCAAATATTTTCCTTATAAGAACTGGAAATTTACTATGATCAAAAAGGTGCTGGGATTGTTGTGGAATGATCGGGTACAAAAACAGAAAAATATACTAATTGACTTTTGAATTTAGAGAATATTTCGTTTCTTTATTCAACCTGCCCAAACGGCATTCAGCCGGGCGGCATGCTGCGCAACACACTACACACGGATGAAATAAGTTTTCTCCCTGTGAGTAAGACCTGTAGAACCTGGAATCTCCGATCATAAGAAAAAAACAATCCCTTTACATTGTTCATGTAAGACAAGTTGTATCTCAAAAATATTATTCACAATAATAATTAAAACCCAAAAAAAATGAATAAGATCACAGTAAAAGACGGAACCGAAATCTATTACAAAGACTGGGGAACCGGGCAGCCACTTTTTTTTCATCACGGCTGGCCATTATCAGGCGATGACTGGGATGCCCAAATGATGTTTTTCCTGAACCAGGGCTTTAGAGTTATTGCTCATGACCGCAGGGGGCATGGGAGGTCGAGCCAAACTGAAATTGGACATGACATGGATACTTATGCAGCAGATGTTGCAGAGGTTACAAAAGCCCTTGATTTAAAAAATGCAGTACACATTGGCCACTCAACGGGTGGCGGTGAGGCTTTACGATATGCTGCAAAATATGGGAAAGATCGTGTGGCTAAAGTTGTGCTTATAAGTGCTGTCACCCCAATAATGGTAAAAACCGAAAACAACCCAGATGGTATTCCTATGTCTGTATTTGATGAAATACGTGTAGGCACTGCAACACAACGGCCACAATATTTCCAAGATTTTACCATGGCTTTTTTTGGGTATAATAGGGAAGGGGCTAAAATTTCGCAAGGCACCAGGGATAATTGGTGGCGCCAGGGAATGATGGGCGGAATAAAAGCACACTACGATTGTATCAAGGTTTTTTCAGAAACAGATTTTACCGAAGACCTTAAAAATGCAGATGTGCCTGTATTGTTGATGCATGGCGAAGATGATCAGATAGTTCCGTTTCAACTTACTGCTGTAAAGGCTATAAAATTGTTGAAAAATGGAAAACTTATTTCATACCCAGGTTTCCCTCATGGAATGCCAACTACAGAAGCTGCAACAATAAATGCGGACCTGTTAGCCTTTATTAAATCTTAATTGATAAATAAAAGTATAAGTCAATTTAAAACAGTAAAATTTAAAAGTTGTCATTACTCTTTCGCAGGCCATGTTGTTTGTGACAGAGTAATGTTTGGCTTAACAACAATGATTTATTTTTGGCGAATATTTGAAATTCTACCCTTCTTCAATCATCCCGAATGTCCCATAGACAAAACTTAACTGGTCTTTTAAACAAAGCAAAATAGGTCTTTTAAACAAAGCCACAGGTTTTGATGCGCTCTACTTTTGTTCTAACAAAAACAAATTAAAAATGGAACAAAACAATTATCAGGGAGCGTTGCAGAAACCGATAGGTTCTGGATTTAACGCAACATCAACAGCAAGTGATGTAATTAAAGGCATTGACCTAACAGGAAAAATTGCGATCGTAACTGGTGGCAATGCCGGTATCGGTTTGGAAACCACCAAAGTATTGGCAGCCGCAGGAGCTACAGTGATTGTGCCTGCAAGAGACATTGAAAAAGCAAAACAAAATCTGCAGGGTATTGCAAACGTAGAATTGGAAACATTGGATCTGATGGATCACATATCCATTGAGGCGTTTGCAGAAAATTTTTTAGCATCCGGCAGGCCACTTCATTTACTCATCAACAATGCCGGAATCATGTGGGTGCCATTGCGCAGGAACAACCGTGGCATCGAATCACAATTAGCCACTAATTATCTGGCGCAGTTTCATCTTACAGCAAAGTTATGGCCAGCCTTAAAAAAAGCTAATGGCGCAAGGGTCATTAGTGTATCATCACATGGGCACCATTTTGCAGCATTTAATTTCGATGATCCAAATTTTCTTCATCGTGAATATGAAACCTTGCAGGGATATGGTCAGTCAAAAACTGCCAGCAATTTATTTGCACTTGAATTAGATAATCTTGGTAAAGCATCTAGTGTAAGGGCTTATTCGGTACATCCCGGCTCCATAGGTGGCACAGAGTTGGCCAGGGAAGCTCCGATAGAACTTTTTCAACAATTAGGTTTTTGCGATGCAGAAGGAAATATTTCCCCGCAAGTAGCAGCATCACTAAAAACAATTCCGCAAGGCGCAGCAACAACAGTATGGTGCGCTACCAGTTCCATGCTAAACAATTTCGGAGGAGTGTATTGCGAAGATGCAGAGATTGCGGAATTGGTTGATGAAAAATCAGGTTCTGCAAATACAGGCGGAGTACGCATTTATTCACTGGACGAAATGAATGCAAAACGGTTGTGGACATTGACTGAAGAAATGATAGGGCTAACATTCCAAGCTAATTAATACTTATAGTGCGCAAGGGGTGAAACAGTGAATTAAATATGTGCGTAATCTGCCCCTATCCCCTTCCCGAAAAATCGGGATGTTCCAAAAGGGGTAATAATAATTATATTTATAACGCAATTAAAGATCCCCATTGGTATGCGGTAAAAGTGAGTGACACAACACTGATGACCATGGCTGGTTTTTCGTTCGGACAACAAAACTGCAACTCAGTTTTTTAACCCTTGTGTAGTATACAACAAAGGATGGTAAAATAGTATCTCATAGAGCGTTGCTGTCTATTTTTGCACTACTAATTTCCTTTATTAGGAATATTCTAAAAAAAGTCAACACGATTAAAATTCGGGTATGGAGTATAAGGCAAAATATATAACTGATGATATTAAGCTATCCTGTTACGAGGACAAGTTTTTTAAATCGGATATTATGTTCGATCAGCACATGCTTGTTTGGTTTATTTCCGGTGAAACAAAAATTGTACAGGCAGAAGCTACTTATTGGTTCAAGGCAGGCGATATTTTTTTAATTCCCAGGAATCAACTTGCAACTATTATTAATTATCCAAAAGATGGACTGCCGCATAAAACTGTTACAATGCACTTAACTACGTGCAGGTTAAAAGATTTTTATGTCAACCTCGATGTAAAACCAAAAGCATCAGTATCACAGAAGATACGTTGTTTCAATGATCATCCTTTACTGAAAAGTTGTCTTGCTTCATTAATCCCTTATTTTGACATGAAAGATCTTCCGGAAAACATCGCATCTTTAAAGATTACAGAAGCAATCAGTATCCTCAGGACAATTGATGTAGCAATAGATGATTTTTTAGCAAACTTTGAGGAGCCTGGCAAACTTGATTTAGCCGGCTATATGGAAAAGAATTTCATGTTCAATATGCCAATGGAAAAATTTGGTTACCTCACAGGAAGAAGCCTCACTACCTTTAAACGTGATTTTAAAAAGGCTTTCAACAACACTCCCCAAAAATGGCTTACCCAAAAAAGGCTGGAACTGGCACACTACCAATTTGTTGAAAAAACTAAAAAGCCAATTGATGTTTGTTACGAAGTTGGTTTCGAAAATTTATCACATTTTTCTTATGCTTTTAAAAAGCATTTTGGCTATGCACCAACCGAATTATTAGAAGGCAAGGCAAAAAGACATTAGGAATATAATTAAAAAAAGAGCGGTGTGCATTTGGTTGGGTGCATTTAAAATTCATCCTGCTTGCATCGCCATGATTAGTGGGCTCATCGCAGCATCCCAATTGGTTTGCAGTACAAGAGGGCGATGCAACGATGTTTCACATTGCTTTGCAGCATGGACAAAAAATATTTATAACGATGCCCGTAAAGTAAGGTGAAATGGAATGGCTATTTGTTCTGTTGAACGGTCCAGTATGAGTTTTGCTGCCTTTTGCCCCATCATTTCAAAATCAGTTGAGATGGTGGTGATGCCGTTGAGGATAATTTTTTTGAGCGGTGTTTCATTATAAGAAATTACGCCTACATCTTTCCCTACTTTTAGTTTTGCTATTAAGATTTTTTCTACCAAAGTTACCAGGTCGTTCTCCATAAGATTGATGTACACTTCGCCTGCTACAATTGGTTCAGTTTCGATAACGGGTACTACTTTATAATTGAAAGCATACTCCAGGCAAAACCGGTAAAACCCTTCGAGTATTTCTTTTGGATGATAAGTATATTCCGGAAAAATAATTTTGATTGTATTGTATTTACTGAGCTTATTTTTTGCCTTTACAAGCGCATCGTAAATATCCTTTTCAAAATCTTCATAAACAGCGCCATAGCTGCCATTTACCCAGGGTACCAGCTTATCCATCAAAATCAGTTTTTCAGTAGGGATCTTGTTGATGATCTCCGAAATGTTTTCGCCACCCTCCATAAAGTGAGGGATGATTACATAATGCGTATAAACTGTTTTTTGCTCACTGATTAGTTTTTTAAAAAGATTAAAATCATTGTTGTAAACATAAAAATCTATTGTAGCTAAATCTCCCAGTGCCGCCACAAAGGAGTCGTAAATTATTTTTTTATGCGGACTGAGTTTATTAAATAATAAAAATATTTTCAGGCTTTCACTAAAGTCGGTGTACTTAACAAAATACCCTTTGCCGGGTACCGAACCCAACACCCCTTTTTTCTTCAGCAGTTTATATCCTTTCTCTGCTGTATCTCTTGATATTTCAAACTCAAAGCTTAATTCATTGATGGAGGGCAGCACATCATTTTCTTTTAATACGCCATTATTAATAGCTTTAATGATACTGTTGGCAAGCTGCAGATACTTGGGCGTTGCAGAGTAATAATCGATAAATAAATGTTTGAAAATATAGGATTGCTTCATATTGCCGGCAATATAATTTATTTCAAACTTACATATTTATTGGTGCATCTTAATAAAACCATGACAGCACATGACAGGTAATCCTTTGCATCTGGCTAATTTTAATTTTCTATTGCTTCTATATAAAAAATTTTTTACTGATGGGTGTTATTCTTGGTGTTATTTTCCACTTTATTGGTGGCTTTGCTTCTGGTAGTTTTTACATGCCTTACAAAAAAGTTAAGGGATGGCATTGGGAAAGTTTTTGGATCGTGGGGGGCCTCTTCTCCTGGCTGATTGTTCCGCCACTTGCTGCTTACCTCACCATACCCGGGTTTGGCACCATCATTTCAAATGCAAGCGGTACAGTGCTTGCCTCCACTTTTATTATGGGATTGCTTTGGGGCGTTGGCGGCTTAACGTATGGGCTGGGTGTGCGTTACCTTGGTGTCTCGTTGGGTAGTTCTATCATCCTTGGCTTGTGTTCTGTATTCGGGGCACTTATTCCTTCTGTTTATTATTACTTTAATAAAACTGCCGGTAAGGATACCATCGCAGATCTTACAGGCACTGCATGGGGCCGCTGGGTATTAATTGGCCTGCTTGTTTGCATTATTGGTATTGTTATTTGCGGCAAGGCCGGCAGTATGAAGGACAAAGATTTGGGTGGTGCTGATACGGATGCGTCGGGCAGTGAATTTAAAATTGTGAAAGGCTTAATTGTAGCAATTATTTCCGGTGTGTTGAGTGCATGCTTTAGTTTTGGTATTGAGGCCGGCACCAGCATGGGCATTGTTGCCAATGATGTATGGAAAGCGGCCAACCCCGGCCAGGGCGAATTTCTTTTTCGCAACAATGTAATTTTTGTAGTGATACTTTGGGGTGGCCTTACCACCAATCTTATCTGGTGTTTGGTATTAAATGCACGCAATAAAAGTTTTGGTGATTACACCAATAAACAAACACCGCTTTTAAAAAATTATTTGCTGTGTGCCCTTGGTGGTACCATGTGGTTCCTGCAGTTTTTCTTTTATGGTATGGGCGAAAGTAAACTGGGCAACGGCCCAAGCTCCTGGATATTACATATGTCGTTTATTATTTTAGTAGCCAATGTGTGGGGGCTTGTATTGCATGAATGGAAAAATGTAAGTAAAAAAACTACCCAAACAATTATAGCAGGTATTGTAACCATCATATTATCCATCCTGATTGTTGGATACGGTAATTCTTTAAAATAAACCCGCCGTGGTCGGTGGCTTCACCGACCACTACCCTGAGCAAAACAATTTTAAAAAGAGCAATCAATAAAAATGAAGTTTTAAAAAATATTTTATGGATAACAATCTAAACCTTTCGAAAGAAAGTCTCAATGCAAACACTTCTTTAAAAGAAGGTGGCTTCAAACATGTGAGTTACCTGTGGGATGATGCTAAAGCAGCAACCATGGAAGGAGATGAAGTAGCTTTATTAATTTACCGCTCCAATTTATTGGGGGCAGATTTACGCCTTACAAATTATGGTGGTGGCAACACTTCCTGCAAGGCAATGGCGAAAGATCCACTGACCGGAACTGAGACAGAAGTAATGTGGGTAAAAGGTTCTGGCGGTGATATTGGCACACTCAAAAAAAGTGGCCTTGCTGCATTATATATTGACCGTTTGCGTAGCCTAAAAAATGTCTATCGCGGCATTGAGTTCGAAGATGAAATGGTAGAATTATTTAACCATTGTATTTACGATCTTGCTTCCAAAGCACCATCTATTGATACACCTTTACATGGGTTTCTTCCCTTTAAACATATCGATCATTTACACCCTGATGCAGCCATTGCCATTGCTGCTGCAAAAGATGGAAAAAAAATTACTGAAGAATTATTTAGCGGCACCATTGGCTGGGTAGAGTGGCAAAAACCCGGCTTCGATCTTGGCCTTCAATTAAAAGAATGCCTCGATAAAAATCCGGGTATCCGTGGCATTATGCTCGGGTCTCACGGCTTATTTACCTGGGGCGATACAGCCTACGAAAGTTATATAAATACACTGGAAGTGGTGGAACGTAGTGCTGAATACCTTGCAGATAATTATGGTAAAAAAGCTCCTGTTTTCGGTGGCCAAAAAATACAATCACTTCCCAAAGAAGAAAGGCTGAAACAGGCTGCATCATTGGCTCCAATATTAAGGGGCTTCTGTTCCAACAATCACATATTGCAGTCCGCAACTTCGGTGAGCAGGGCTTTAGGTCATTTCACCGACGATGAAAGGGTCCTCGAATTCATCAATTCAAACGATCTGCAAAGGCTTGCTCCAATGGGAACTAGCTGTCCCGATCATTTTTTACGAACAAAAATAAGCCCGCTGGTTTTACCGCTCAATGCCACAGATGACCTTAGTGATATAAAGGCGCTCAAAGAAAAATTATCGCCGGAGTTTGAAGCCTATCGTAAAATGTATGCGGACTATTATGATACCTGCAAACATGCAAACAGCCCGGCAATAAGGGATGCAAACCCGGTAGTTTTATTGTACCCCGGCGTAGGCATGTTCACCTTTGCAAAAGACAAACAAACAGCACGTGTAGCCGCAGAATTTTATATCAATGCCATCAATGTAATGAAAGGGGCCGAGGCAATATCGGCCTACACATCTTTGCCCCGGCAGGAAGCATTTAATATCGAGTACTGGTTGCTGGAAGAAGCCAAGCTGCAGCGCATGCCCAAACCAAAAGCATTAAGTGGTCGCATAGCCCTGGTAACAGGAAGCGCCGGTGGCATTGGCAAAGCCATCGCCAAAAAATTTGCAGATGAGGGTGCCTGTGTTATCATCAATGATATTAACGAAGAAAGGTTGCTGGCTGCCACCGAAGAGTTTACAAAACTGTATGGAAAAGACACCGCTGCTGCGGTAACATTAGATGTAACCAATCAGCAAACAATCATCAAAGCGATGGAAGGTGCTGCCCTTGCTTTTGGAGGTGTTGACATCATTGTAAACAATGCAGGCATCAGTACTTCAAAACCGATTGAGGATCATAGTATCGAAGATTGGGATAAATTATACGACATCCTGGTAAAGGGTCAGTTTCTTGTTTCGCAGGCAGGCCTTGCCGTTATGAGGAAGCAACATACCGGTGGCGACATTATAAATATTGTTTCAAAAAATTCAGTAGTGGCTGGGCCCAACAATGCAGGCTACGGTTCCGCAAAGGCAGCGCAGGCACATCTTACACGCTTGATGGCAGCCGAATTAGGTGCAGATAAAATTCGGGTGAATACGGTTAACCCCGATGCGGTTATTGCAGATTCAAATATTTGGGCAGGTGGCTGGGCCGAAGGAAGAGCGAAGGCCTATGGCATTTCTGTAGAGGATTTGCCGGCCTATTATGCCAAACGAACTTTGTTGAATGAAACCATTTTGCCCGAAGATATTGCCAACGCATGTTTTGCTTTTGCGGGCGGGTTATTGAATAAATCAACCGGTAATATTTTAAATGTAGATGGTGGGGTAGCCATGGCATTTGTGCGCTAAAATTTTTCTCATGTATTGTGTAGAACAATCGGCAAGGTTGATGATTTTCTAATCTGTCAACCTGTTTTTTTTCAGCTTGTTTGTTTGAAGAAAAAAGAAAAATACATTTTTTGTCCGGGCTTAGAAGCTATGTGGTACATCGTTGCATCGCCCTCTTGTACTAAATACCAATGTGGAACTTTACCTACGTTATAATTTTATGAAATAGTAAAATATAATTGGCTCGATAATTTGAGGGACGGCCTCATAAAAAAGGCGTTAAGAAAATTTGAATGCTTGTCGTTAAGAAATGAAATTGATGTTACAAATACCCGGCTATATTCTTAGCTTGTAAGTCGCACATAATGTTTGGGTATATTCTAAAGTTGTGACTAATTTCATTTTAGACAAGCATTCAAATTTTTAGCCCTTTTTTATGCAGCCTTGATTTTTTTTGTTTCTTTTTTTTATCAAGAAAAAAAAGAAAATGATATCTGTAAGTCACTGAATTGTATTAAAAGCATTTTATAGTTGTAAAGAGCGAAACATCAGCCTGGGTTATTTGGGTACTCTTTTACTGAATACCAAGGAGCAACTTTTCCCACCAACGTAAAAAGCTTTAGCAGTTTATTTATTTTATAATTTGCTTTTATTTTATAGTTATTGATTCTTTATAAACCTTATTCATTTTACAACCGATCTTGCTTATGAATATCCATCGTATCGCATTTAAAATGCAATTAAATACAGGCGCCGAAGCCGAATATAAAAAACGCCACGATCAGCTTTGGCCTGAATTGGAATCTTTGCTAAAAGCAAACGGCATCAGCGACTACAGTATTTTTTTAGATGAATCTACCAACAGTTTATTTGGCGTATTAAAAGCAACAGATGTAAAATCACTCGATAATTTACCGGCTCATCCTGTTATGCAAAAGTGGTGGGCTTATATGAAAGATATCATGGCATCAAACGATGATAATTCACCCGTAAGTATTCCTTTAAAAGAAGTTTTTTATTTACCATAAATTCACGCCATCATTCAAAAATAAAACCACCAATATGTTACTAAATAAAGATTTGATTGAAGAAAGTAACCACCAGTATTTGGCGGCTCATAAACGAAGCTTTGAATACATTGCACCAGCCATTCGAAATGCAGAAGAAGTAATTCAAAAACTGGTCAGTTTTCAAATAGCGATACCGAGTTGGGCATTGGGCACGGGTGGCACAAGGTTTGGTCGTTTCAGCGGTGGCGGCGAGCCCGGTAATTTAGAAGAAAAGATAGCAGACATCGGTTTGCTGCATGCACTCAATCAATCCAGCGGCGCCATCTCATTGCATATTCCCTGGGATATTCCCTCAGACGCACAGGCCATCAAATCATTGGCAGCAATGCATGATTTAAAATTTGACGCCGTTAATTCCAATACATTTCAAGACCAGGCAGGTCAGCCGCACAGTTATAAGTTTGGCTCCATGCAGCATGTTGATAAAGCTGTACGCAGGCAGGCAATCGAACACAATATCGAGGTGATAAAACAAGGCGAAACATTGGGTTCAAAATCTTTAACCGTATGGCTATCGGATGGCTCCTGTTTTCCGGGTCAGTTAAATTTTAGAAATGCATGGAAAAATACTTTTGAAAGTTTGCAGGAAATTTATGCAGCCTTACCCACCGACTGGAAAATATTTGTCGAGTACAAAGCTTATGAGCCAAATTTTTATTCTACCACCGTAGGCGATTGGGGGCAATCTTATTTATACACTTCCAAACTTGGCCCCAAAGCATTTACATTGGTTGACCTTGGCCATCATTTACCCAATGCAAATATCGAACAGATAGTATCCTTATTGATGATGGAAAATAAGCTGGCAGGCTTTCATTTTAATGACAGCAAATATGGTGATGATGATTTAACGGTTGGCAGCATCAACCCTTACCAGTTGTTTTTAATTTTTAATGAGCTGGTAGAAGGGATGGATGCAAGGGCAATGGACCATGCCAGCGATCTGGCGTGGATGATTGATGCAAGCCACAATGTAAAAGATCCGCTGGAAGATTTGTTGCAATCGATTGAAGCAATTATGATTGCTTATGCGCAGGCTTTGATAGTAGACACAAAGGCTTTGAAAGCAGCACAGGAAATAAATGATGTAGTAACAGCACAGGAAATTTTACAGGCAGCATACAGAACGGATGTTCGTGCGCTGGTGGCCGAAGCCCGGCTTAAAGCAGGTGGTGCGTTAATGCCTTTGCAATTATTCCGTTCCCTAAAAGTAAGGGAGCAATTGATTAAAGAAAGGGGTGCACAAACGGTAGCAACGGGGCTTTAGCTAACAGGCAGCCAGTCTGCCGCCGCGTATGTCCTCACCTGCCGCTACCTTTATTGGAGTAGCGACCAACTTAAATTCATCCTTTTAACCTTAGTAAAAAACTTATCGATATAATACCTAACCTTATTAGGTTTCTGCATGAATTGATAAAATATTTTTTTAAAAACACAATTGAAAATACATGGCTGCCACACCTGTAATAGCAATCTTTGATGTGGGTAAAACCAATAAAAAATTATTCCTCTTCGACAGGCAGTATAAAATTGTGTATGAAAAATCTGCAAAATTTACAGAGACGACAGATGAAGATGGGGATGCCTGCGAAAACCTGGAAAGCCTTCGCCAGAGCGTATTTGATTCGTTGCAGGAGGTGGCCCGGTTAAAAGAGTTTTGCATTAAGGCCATTAACTTTTCTACTTATGGGGCCAGCTTTGTTTATATTGATGAACAAGGCAATCCGCTAACACCACTCTACAATTATTTAAAAGAATACCCGCCGCAACTCAGCAAACAATTTTATGAAACTTATGGCGGCGAACAATCTTTTGCACATATCACTGCATCGCCGGTTTTAGGAAGTTTAAATTCGGGCATGCAGTTGTACCGTATTAAATACGAACGGCCGGGACTGTTTAAGAAAATTAAATACGCCTTGCATTTACCGCAATACCTCAGTTACCTTTTAAGCGGTCTGCCATGTTCGGATATCACAAGCATTGGCTGCCATACCAATCTCTGGAACTTTTATGAAAACAATTATCACGAATGGGTAATAAAGGAAGGGATACTGGAAAAGTTGCCACTGATTTTACCTGGCAATGAGGTAGTACCTGCATTGGTTAACAGGAAACAATATTCTACAGGCATTGGCCTGCATGATAGCTCCGCCGCTTTGATACCCTACCTCGTAAATTTCCAGGAGCCTTTTGTTTTGATTTCAACGGGTACCTGGTGCATAAGTTTAAACCCATTTAACCAGGTACCGCTTACCGATGAAGAACTGCAGAACGACTGCCTTTGTTACATGACTTTTGAAGGTAAGCCGGTAAAAGCCTCCCGGCTATTTGCAGGCAACGAACATGAGTTGCAGGTAAAAAGAATTGCAGCACATTTTAATCAGCATACTGCCCACTACCGCAATGTTGAGTACGATGTAGAAACCATTCACACACTTCAAAAAAATCCTGCGCCACAAAATTATCAACTCAATTTAAAAGGATCAGCTTTTGAGCAAAGGGACCTTTCGGCTTTTAAAACAGGCGAAGCGGCCTATCATCAACTGATGCTGGACATTATGGAGCAGCAATATTATTCAACCAGCCTTATTTTGAAAGGTGCTGTTGCCAAAAGGATTTTTGTAGATGGGGGTTTTAGTAAAAATGCTGTGTATATGAATTTACTGGCCGCATTTTTTCCGGAGATGGAAATTTTTGCTGCATCCATGGCACAAGCCACCGCAGTAGGCACCGCCTTATCCATTCACAAAGCCTGGAATAAAAAACCATTGCCTACCGATATTATTGAATTGAAATATTATGGGGGCAGTGATATTTTAAATACTTCGCATAACTAAAGCAGCAAAAAAAAGCACGATGCGTTCCTATGGAACGCTTTGCAAATTATAGATGTTGCTACCCACCAGTTGTTCCTACGGAACAATGGATTTACTGTAAGATTCATGCGCAGCAATTCCTTCATCAATATGCAATATTTAGCCCTATGTAACTTCTTTTGTTGGATAGAAATACCTGGTTGGTAGTGTCTGCAATCAAAATGCTTTCTAATAAATCGTACATCTCAACGATCCGTTTTAGTGAATCAAATATCATTTGTTCCCTCTTGCTTTTGTTCCGTTGGAACAACTGGTGGGTAGCCCAACATTCAAAAGATACATACGTTCCGTAGGAACGATTCGTGCTTTATTCATAAAATCAATATGCCCTTTGGGATACAAAAAACCGTTCATGCTTTTATTAATTTTCTTATTAAATAAAACTGCCAATACATCTCGTGGGAAAAGCCCCCTAATGATACAATGCACAAGAGTGCGTATTCTAAGTTCAAATAAGAACCAAAAATTACGCTGCTAATTTTGGGTTCTTCACATAAAATTC
>JANMVB010000495.1:0-3338 GCA_031392305.1 Ferruginibacter sp. | reverse complement strand
CGGGGAATAAAAAATTCATTTATTTTTTGGCTTTAGCCAAATCATTACTTGGGTTAAAGCCCATTTCTATTATTGATTTATCCACGTTCTAAAGAACGTGGCAATTGATATTGCACGTAAAAGCTTAATTGAAATACTATCGCTTAATGGATGCCGGATAGCAGCGGAAAGCCCGGTGAGGATTTGTGCGTTGGCCCTGTGCCGGACTTGCAGCGAATAGCCGGTACCGATGTTGAACCTGGCGCTGAAACTGATAGCCCCAAAATAATAAGCTGTAATACTTTTACTTCTACCACAAAATGTTTACATTAGTTCTTCGGTTGTTTTCTCCCCATTTCAGTAACCTCCAATAATCCTCATTTATAAATTTTATATTTTTTGTATGCTGTCACAATTGGTAATGCTATGTGGCCGCAAAATTTATTATTGAATGAATCGCAGGTTATCAAATAAATAAAAAAAACATTTTTATGAGCGTAGATAAAATTAAAATTAAGGGTAGTAAAAGATCAACCACTGCTGGTGCTTCCATGCGTGGTGAAGAAAAGATGGTAGCAGAAGAAACGTCGCTGAAACTGGAGGCTGTGTATGATTTGGGAGGCGATAACAGGGATGGCAAAGAAGAAGACATTGACCTGAAAGGTAAACTGCTGGAGTTTACTTTTGATGATGAAACCACGTGGATGGTGGATAGCGCCACCTTACATGAACTGTATCCGGAAGTAGAAAACCATAAACGTGGTGATGAAGTTTATACCATTCCTTCTGTGATAAAAAATCCGGTAAACGACAGGGGGCTTTTTGGAGAAATTGCCGCAAAGGTGCTGAAGGTTTTTGTGAAACCTGCTATTGGATTGGGCGTGAAAACCCTGGCAAGAAAGCTTGAAGACAAACA
This sequence comes from Ferruginibacter sp., assembly GCA_031392305.1. Taxonomy (GTDB): domain Bacteria; phylum Bacteroidota; class Bacteroidia; order Chitinophagales; family Chitinophagaceae; genus Ferruginibacter. The sequence goes on along the minus strand of JANMVB010000495.1, from coordinate 2,443 downwards.
CCTTACTTACAAAGATGAACCTGGCCGCTCACGGGAGGGCCTGAATTTTTTAAGCAGGGGTTTTGAATTTAAAAAGTTTGACAATACCTTTTTGCAAAAGCCTTTCTTTCTTTTTATCCATGGTACCAATTCGGATACAAAAGGTGCTTATAATGACCTGGCTGAAAGCGGCAGTGATGTATGGAATTTTATACATGACAGCTATGGCAAAAATGTAATTGCATTTGAACACCGCACCCTTACGGAAAGCCCTCTACAAAATACCCTGGCATTGGTAAAGCAATTGCCTGATGGTGCCGAACTACATGTGATCAGCCACTCAAGGGGCGGCCTGCTCGGCGAAATACTTTGTCGCTATACGAGGGACAAGGAGGATAAACTGGTGGGGTTTTCGAATACAAATATTCAACTGCTTAAAAAAGAAGGAAACCGGGACAGCGATATTGAATGCATTAAAGAGTTGAATGAAATTTACAAAACCAAACGCATCAGCGTTAAAAAATTCATAAGGGTAGCCTGTCCTGCTGCGGGTACCAAGCTGGCTTCGCAAAGAATGGATCAGTTGCTGAATGTGTTGTACAATTTTTTAGGGGGCAAGGCAAATGACATTGCGGTAATATTAAAAGAACTGATTGCTGAAACACTAAAGACAAAAGAAGATGTAAGTGTATTACCGGGTGTAGAAGCGATGAACCCTGAATCGCCGTTTATAAAAATATTAAACGACCGTGCAAAGGAAATGGAAATAACAGGTAGCACGCTTGCAGTTATTTCCGGTAACGGCAGGCTGAGTGTGAGTTTTAAAGGCTTGCTGGTAATACTGGGAAAACTATTTTACTGGCAGCGCAACGACCTGGTGGTTAATACAGACTCCATGTACCTCGGCGCCAACCGGGGTGGTACCATACAGTATTTTTTTGATGAAGGTAAAACCGTGGACCATGTTACTTATTTTAAAAATAATAAAACCCGTGAGGCAATTGTATTTGCATTAAGAACCCCGGATGGTGAAAATATCCCGGGCTTTAATGCGGTGGCTCAATATGCAATACCAGCCAGCGACAGGGGCATGGTACGCAGTTTTGAACATGGTGAACTGGAACCATATCCTGATATGCCCACCGGTAAAAAACCAATTGTAGTGTTGCTTCCAGGCATAATGGGATCTAATTTATCAAACAAAGAAGATAGGGTTTGGCTGGCCTACATGCGTAGTATTTTTGGCGGCCTCAATGATCTGGAATACAACGCTGACACAAATATTACTGCTACCTCCCTCATTAAAACTTCTTATAAAAGACTTGCAGAAAGATTGCTGCAAACCTATGATGTAATCATTTATCCGTTTGACTGGCGCCGGCAGCTAAATGATTGCGCCGCTGATTTTAATAATACCATCATCAACCTGCTGCGGCACAACCAGCCAATTAAAATTGTGGGCCACTCCATGGGTGGTGTACTTGTTCGTGATTTCATTATTAACCATGATGCTACCTGGCAACAATTGAATGCATCAAAAGGATTCAGGTTATTATTCCTGGGATCGCCGCTGGGTGGTTCGTTCCGGATTCCAACTGTGTTATTTGGCAACGATTCCATTATCAATTCGCTGAATATGCTCGACAGGAAGCATACAAAAAAAGAACTGATCAGCATGTTTGTAAATTTTCCGGGCATACTTAGTTTGCTACCGATAACTACTGGCAAAAACAGTGTGGGGGCCAGTCTAGATTTTGCAGACACCACTACCTGGGATAAAATGCGTAATGCAATGGGTGATGGAACCTGGCCCATTCCATCAAAAGCCAACCTGGATATTTTTAAAATTTACCGGGATAAGATAATTGCCAGCATGGACAACCTTGATTATACCAATATGGTGTACATAGCAGGTAAAGACAAGTTTACTCCTTGTGATTATTACAATGATAAAATACCGCCACGGGAGGAACTGGTGTTTTTATACACTGGCGAAGGCGACCAAAGCGTAACCTGGGAAAGTGGCATTCCCCCGAAGATGATTAAAGCGGGGAATGTGTATTATGTAAATACAACGCATGGTGCTTTGGCCAAGGAGCAGGATATGTTTTCAGGCATTGAAGAAATACTGGAAAAGGGCGCCACTACCCTGCTGAGTAAAACAAGGCCGCTGGTACGTGGTGAAGAAAAGGTATTCCGGATGTCGCCGGTGTACAATTTCGACCTTTCAGAAAGAGGACTTGAAAATGCGCTGTTTGGTACTCCGGAAAAAAATGAACAGTTAATCAGCCAGGTGCCGCTTACCGTTTCTATCAGCCATGGAGATCTTACGTATGCCTCCTTCCCGGTATTGGCCGGTCACTTTTTGAATGACGGTATTTTAACCGGTGAAAAGGTGATTGATAACCTGATGAACAATACACTTTCTGCAAGGCATGTGCTGGGTATTTATCCCGGCGACATT
>JANMVB010000196.1:0-9574 GCA_031392305.1 Ferruginibacter sp. | reverse complement strand
GCAGTATTTTATTACCACTCATTTCTTATTTTTTTTTGGTAAGAAAGCCAATCAATATTGCTTTGCATTTTGCCCGCAAAATCTTCAATTGTTTTTTTGTTTTTTTGTTTTTTTACTTCTTCTACAATAACCATTACAGCTATTTCTGCTGTATCAGTATTGATGGGTAAATCAATTTTATAATTCCCCTTTTTCATTCTTTTAGCAATTGCTTTTATTGCTTCCATAATTTGCTGTTTTCACAAATTTACATTTTGTTTTGTATCAAAATAAAATCACCCATTTACTGGGTGGATAAACCAACGCAGGAATGCAAATTATGAGGTTAAAATTAAGGTGCTTTTTATAAACGTAAGTAAAGTACCAAATAGGTATTATGTACAAGAGGGCGATGCAACGATGCTCCACATAGTTTCTCAGACCGGACCAATAATATTAATTACATACAAGTGTGTATGGCTTGGTTAAAATAATTCAACCATCGAAGGTGATTGATTTAAAATGATGGCTGCTTAAAATTATTTAATAAAAAATGAAACAATCAGGTAAACAATACCGGCAAGCAGGGCGCTGACAGGGATGGTTAAAACCCAGGCCCATAAAAGGTTTACGGTAACGCCCCACCTTACAGCACTTAAACGCTTGGTGGCCCCTACGCCTATGATGGAACCGGTAATGGTATGTGTGGTACTAACGGGGATGCCCATTTGCTCTGTCATAAACAATGTTAATGCGCCGGAAGTTTCTGCGGCTACGCCTTCCAGTGGGGTTACTTTTGTAATTTTTGTGCCCATTGTTTTTACAATCTTCCAGCCCCCGCTCATTGTACCCAAACCAATGGCAGTGTAACAAGCCAGCGGCACCCAGGTGAGGTCTTTTAATGCTGAGCCTACATCGGGATATTTGCTGCTGTTGTAGGCAACAAATGCTGCGCCTATAATACCCATTACTTTTTGTGCATCGTTACCGCCATGGCCAATACTGAAAGCACCTGAAGAAAGCAACTGTAGTTTTTTAAACATATTGGCTGTGCGATAGGCATTGGGTGATTTTACTTTTTCTGAATAAATATAGGCACAGATAAAAACAAGTATCATGATAAGTATTCCGTTTATGATAATTGAATTATCTGCTTTGTAAAGACTTTTTGCAAGCAATGCAGTATCTACATTAGCATCTTTTTCCCGTTTTATTTTTTCAGCAAGTTTGGTAGCTCCTAATGATTTATATTCTTTAAGTAATGGTTTTGCATTTTCTACATAAGTAAGGGCAGTAGTGTAACCGGATTGTTTGGATGGATCGATGGAAGCTTCGTTTTTAAGAATATCCACCTTGTAATATTTGGAAAGATTTTCCTGGAGCTTAATGTATTCAAAATGAGCAAAAAGAAACCAGGTGCCCAGGGCTGTTAGTAATATGAGGCCCACCTTGGCCCAGGTATTACGCATGATGGTAATAATGGTAATAAAAATAGAAATAAACATGCCCAGCAGTGGAGCAAGAAATATAAACAAAACAATTTCAGTGATCTTTCTTACTTCTACAATGTTTCCTATACCGGTAAAGCCTTTTGATAAAAAAGCATGGGTAATAGCTGCACCCGCAAAGCCACCAATTAATGTATGAGATGATGAAGAAGGGATACCATACCACCAGGTTAAGAGGTTCCAAATGATAGCCGCAATAAGGCCGGCTAATATTACGGGAAGCGTAATAAATTCCTGGTGAACAGTTTTGCCAATTGTATTGGCTACCGCATGATCTTTAAAAATAAAATAAGCTACAAAATTGAAGAAGGCTGCCCACACAACAGCCTGGAATGGTGTTAATACTTTTGTAGAAACGATGGTGGCTATTGAATTGGCTGCATCATGAAAACCGTTTATATAGTCGAATATTAAAGCTAAAATAACGATAACTATAAGCAGTGTCATAAAATTAATTTGAAAATTTGCTAATATGCCAATTAGCTAATAATAATCGCCAGGGAAATTGTAAATGTATTTTGAATTAGAACATTAGCACATTAGCTAATTGTTTTAAGCATACTTAACAATGATTGATTCAATAACGTTGCCGGCATCTTCGCATTTATCTGTAACAATTTCCATTACCTGGTAAATTTCTCTTTTCTTAATTACTTCTTTGGCATCTGGCTCGGTTGCAAAAAGGCGTTCAATGCTCATATCAAAAATATCGTCTGCCTGGTTTTCAATACTGTTGATGGCAACAAGGGCATCGGTTATTTGCCGCATGTTTTTCATATTGCGTAATTCAGTAACTGCCTTATGCACCTGCACACAACCTATGGCAATAAGATCTGCCATTTTCTTTATCCCTATGTCATTTGGATTAACCCTGTAAAAATTGATTTTTTTTGCGGAGGCATAAATGTAATCTGCAATATCATCAAGGGCCGAAGCCAGGTAGTGGATATCTTCCCTGTCGAATGGTGTTATAAAATTTTTACCCAGCTCTGTAAAAATATTGTGGGTATAATCATCATTTACATGTTCCATATCCTCAATCTCCTGGATCATCTGGGCCCTTTTGTCAAAATCCGGTTCATTCACGACCTCTTTTAATTTATCGCCCATTTTTACAAGTTCTTCTGCTACGCTTTCAAACAACTGGAAAAATACCCTGTCTTTTGGTAAAAATATCTTTAAGATTGAATTGAAACCCATAATTAAAATTTTGCCGCAAAAATAGACCTATACAATCTTCTGCAATTTAGTTTGCAATTGATAATAATTACTTAACGTGGGCATTGTGCAAAATTTAGTATTTAAAAAAATAGTTAGTAAATGTGAAAAAAATAGAAGTAAATATTTTACTAATCGACATATGTTAAATGCGAAGGTTTTTTTGGTACAAACCATGTTTATTCGATCAACAACTTCAAATATTTTGCTATTATTTCCTTAATTTCATAAGTATTAAATAACCAAAACAATTTTATGAGAAAAATCGGATTAATCCTATTATTTGCAATGCTATATGTAAGTACAGCATTTGCGCAAACAAAAGAAGTAACCGGAAAAGTAATAGATGCAAAAGATGGCTCACCCCTCTCCGGAGTTACTGTTTCAGCTAAAAATTCAAAAACATCTTCCTTTAGCGGAGCAGATGGCACATTTTCCTTAAATGTTCCCGAAAAAACTACCGTGCTAATTGTAAGTTCTGTGGGTTACCAAACCAGCGAAGTTAAAATTACAACCGGTCCATTGGTGGTTGAACTTAACCTTGGTATCGATCAACTAAAGGAGGTTATTGTAGTGGGTTATGGAACAAAAATTAAACGTGATGTAACCGGCTCTATCGCAAAAGTAGGGGCCAAAGAATTAAATAATACCCCGGTTACAAGTTTTGAAAGTGCCATCCAGGGCAGGGCAGCAGGAGTTTTTGTAAGCCAGCAAAATGGAAAGGTTGGCCAGGGGATCAATGTACGTATTAGAGGTTCAGCATCTGTAACTGCAGGTAACGAGCCATTATATGTGGTGGATGGTATCCCATTACAAAATTCAAATCTTAGCAGCAATGGAGCGGCTACCAATTCCCTGGCAGATATCAATACAAACGATATCGAATCTATCGAAATATTAAAAGATGCATCCGCAGCAGCTATCTATGGTTCACGGGCTTCCAACGGCGTAGTGCTAATAACTACCAAAAGAGGTAAGAATGGTAAATCAAAAATAGAATTCGGATACTTCACGGGAAAACAAAACCCAACTGGTAAAAGAGATTTCATGAATGCTAAAGAATTTGTGGATTATACATTAGAGGCAGCAAGAGGTGGTGGTGTATATGATTTCAGAGAAGATATTAGTGGGTATGGAAGTGAACAGGAAGCAATAGATGATTATGTTGTTTTTGCCGAAAGCCGTTTAAGAAGATATTCGGCAGGTAATGATGATTATAAAACTTATAAAGTAGATGTGGACTGGCAGGACAAGGCTTTCCAGGATGCGCCTATTTCACAGTATGACCTGAATTTTTCAGGGGGCAATGATAAAACTACTTTCTATATGGGAGGCCAATTTCTTGACCAGGCTGGAATTATTGTTAACAACAAATTGAAAAGATACAGTGGAAGGTTGAACCTTGACCATAAAGTAAGGGACTGGTTATCACTTGGTATTAATATGAGTTTTGCCCGTTCCATTAATAACCGTGTGTCGAATGATAATGCATTTTCAACTCCTTTGCAGATTGTTGCACTCTCTCCTATTACACCATTTATTGACCCTCGTACAGGGTTAACGAGTGGAGCACTTGATAATTTAACTGGCAGGCCAAATACAAACTTCCCTGTTTACTACAATCCTATATTAAATGTAGAGAATGGCTCCTATACAACAATTGTAAACCGAACATTGGGTAACCTTTTTGCCAATGTAAACATTACCAAAGGATTGATTTTTAGAAGTGAGTTTGGTATGGATCAGTTAAATCAAAATGAAGATCAGTATTTAGGCAAGTTAACCACTCGTAATTCCGGCTCACCAAATGGATATGGTTACAATTCGAGTGATCAAATCCTGAATATAAATACCAATAATTTTCTTCAATACACCAATAATTTTAACGACTTGCATAGCCTCGACTTTTTGGCTGGTACAAGTTATCAAAAATGGAATATTATTTCCAACAGCGCCACAGGAGAAAATTTTCCAAGCGATGCCTTTAAAAAAATAGCGAGTGCTGCAACCAAAACCGGGGCCAGTTCTACAGCTTCTGAATGGGCACTCGTATCCTATTTTGCCAGGGCCAATTATAAATTCAAAAATAAATATTTGCTATCTGTAAGTGGGCGTTATGACGGATCTTCACGCTTTGGTGTAAATAATCGTTATGGTTTTTTCCCAGCAGCATCTGTTGGATGGATAATATCAGACGAAAAATTTTTACAAAATGTTCAATGGCTTAATTTATTAAAACTGAAAGGCAGTTATGGGCTAACGGGTAATTCGGAGATAAACAATTTTGCAGCTCGTGGTTTGTATTCGGGTGACGGAGGATATGGCAGTGCGGCAGGAACTAGGCCCACCCAATTGGCCAACCCTGACCTAAAATGGGAAAGTACTGCGAGTTATGATATTGGAATTGAAGCCGCCGTATTTAAAAACAGACTTACTATGGAACTGGATTATTACAATAGGGATACAAGGGATCTTTTGCTGGATGTTAATGTGCCGGGAACCAGTGGATTTACAACCCAATTACGGAACACAGGTAAATTAAAAAACAGCGGTTTTGAATTTACAATCAACTCGGAGAATGTTGTTACTAAAAATTTCAGGTGGTCAACAAGCATTAATTTTGGTGCCAATAAAAATAAGATCATAGATTTAAAAGGGCAGCAAATAGGTACTTTAAATAGGGCACAGGAAGGTCAACCGCTCGGGGTATTTTTTGCCCGTGAATTTGCAGGAGCCGACCCCAATAATGGCGATGCATTGTATTACAAAAATACACTTGGCGCTGACGGCAAGCGTGACCGTACCACAACAAACGATTATAATGAGGCAGAAGATGTGGTAATAGGTAACCCAAATCCGGATTTCATTTATGGGGTAAAAAATACATTTACCTATAAAGGTTTAGAATTGGATATTTTATTGCAGGGGGTTGAAGGTAACGAGATATTTAATGGAGGTGGTCAATACATGTCTGCAAGTGGTAGCAATGGGTTTGATAATCAGACAAAAGATCAGCTTGCGTCATGGAAAAAACCGGGGGATATAACACAAGTGCCTGAAGCAAGACAGTTCTTTGCAAATGGCACCGATAATTCCAGCAGGTATATTTCTGACGGCTCTTATCTAAGGGTAAAGGCTGCTACACTCGGTTACAATTTGTCACCTAAACTATTAGGAAAATTACATATTGACAAAGCAAGGGTTTATATCAGGGCACAAAACCTGTTCACCTTTACTAAATATGAAGGTTGGGATCCTGAAGTAAATGCAGATTACCAGGCATCAAACATTAATCAGGGTGTTGATTTTTATTCAGCTCCCCAGGTAAAAACCATTGTTTTCGGAATAAACATTGGTTTGTAATTTTCTCACAATTAAATTTTTAAAGATGCGAAATAAAATATTAAGCATAGTTTTTCTAACCGTTTTGGTATTAGGGAACAGTTGCAAAAAGTTAGATACGAAACCTACTCAAAGTATTGATGAATCCCAGGCACTTAATACCAGTGCAGATGTACTGGTAGCATTGGTTGGTTCTTACTCAGATTTGGGTAATGCAGATATTTACGGTGGGCTTCCCTTCGTTGCAGCCGACCTTTTGGGTGATTTTAATGAGATATCCTGGTCGGGTACTTTCCAGGGGCTTACCCAGATAAAAAACAAAGCAATACCTGTTGATAATGGTTTTGTTACCAGGACCTGGATATCGGGTTACAGGGCAATCAATGATGTAAATAATGTATTGAGTGGACTTGCTGTTGTTACTGCCAATCAAAAAGACCGGGTTGAAGGTGAAGCCAGTTTTATTCGTGGCGCTGTTTATTTTGATTTGGTGAGGTTATTTGCAAAGGCATGGAATGATGGTACACCGGCAAGCAATCCCGGCGTTCCTATTGTTTTAGCACCTACAAGGGGTATAACAGAAGCAGACCAACGTGCAAGAAATACTGTTGCAGAAGTATATACCCAGGTTATACAGGACCTTACAACTGCAGAAGCAAAGCTACCTGCAATAAATGGTTTTTATGCCACAAAAGGATCAGCAGCAGCAATGCTCGCAAGGGTTTATTTACAGAAAGGCGATTATGCAAATGCTGCAGCCGCAGCCGACAGGGTTATCGCATCCACCCGTTATATTTTAAAAGCCAATTATGCTGATGCCTTTCCTGTAAGCCCTACTGGACCAGCACAGTTACCGAATACAACTGAAGATATTTTTGCCATGCAGGTAAATGCAACACAGGGTGTTAATAGTTTTAATACTCATTTTTCATCCAGTGGAAGAGGTGATATTGATATCAATGATAGTCATCTTGATCTTTATGAACCAGGTGATACAAGAAGGGATTTATTTTACCTCGATGGAGGTTCTGTTTATGTAGGAAAGTTTGAGAACACCTACGGAAATGTACGGTTGATAAGGTTAGCAGAAATGTACCTGATAAGGGCCGAGGCAAACTTCAGGTTATTGCCTGCTGCGCCTGTTGGTGGCGTTTTGCCGTTAACTGATATCAACCGGATCCGTAACAGGGCAGGGTTAACTCCTTTACTGGTTGTAACACTTGCAGATATTTTAAAAGAAAGGAAACTTGAGTTGGCATTTGAAGGATTTACTTTGCATGATGTAAAAAGATTGCAGGGAACTGTGGGTACTTTACCGTGGAACTCACCTAAACTTATATATCCTATACCCGACAGGGAAATGAGGGTGAATTCAAAATTGGTACAAAATGAGGGATATTTTTAAAATCATTTTGTAGTTCATTTTATAATTACATAAAGAATGATCTATAACAATCGATAAGTGTGCTTCACATAGTAAAAAGCCATCTTTCTAAAAAAGAAAAGATGGCTTTTTTATTTTACTCACCAATCCGATCTTATAGTTACAAATAATTTTATAACCCGATTTTTAATTTAACCGAAGGTACCGCCTTATAAAAAACCATACTTTTTTGCAAGTGCAATGCCGGCTCATTTATAAAAGATAGCTGCAATGCTCTTTTTTTATTTCTGTGTGAGGAAACAAATAAAGGGATGCTGCCAAGCATTGCAGCTAACCCACCAATTACCAAAACTCCGGAAAGTGTTTCGTTGCTATTGTCCGTCTGATTACTAGAACCATAAGTTCCCCCAAAATCAATTTCAAAATTATTTACTGCTACTGCCATACCCACAATAGTCAGTACTCCCCCTGCCGATATCAGCACAATAGCGCCAGTTTTTTGGCCCCTGCTTTTTTTTAGGTATTCATCTTTTGTTAATACAGGTTTAGGAGTTTCGGAAGTAATTTCCTGGGCAAAACAACTAAAGAAGGTAACAAGGCTGGCTAATAAAAAAATAGCTTGTTTCATATTTGCTTTTTAAAGGTTAAAAGAAATATTATTTATAATCGGGTATATTATGCACTTTATAATGAGGATTGCAACAGCAAATATTACCTGGATACGGAGGAAACTTTTAGATGGGTTACATAAGGTCAACTATTCTAAAAGTAGTAGTAAAATAAAAAAAAAGATTTCTTTTATTTTTTTATTTTTTTAAGCCGTTGTCATTGTGGGTTACTATCAAGGTTTGCTAACATATAATGCAGGTAAAGCTCCCCATAGGTATAACGTAAAAGGGAGTGACACAACGATGTTGAACATTGCTTTTTTTGCTCGGACAAAAAACAATTGCGAAATCCCGGAGTATTAGGATGCTCAATTGAAATACTTCTGCCCGTGCAATAAAAAAATATACTTGTATTGCAGTAATTACAAATAAGGTAACATCTTTGCAAAACGAAAAAATAAAACGGTTTGCAATACAAGCCATTTTATATAATAACTGTTCAATAAAAAATTAACCTCCGGTAACCGGAAAAAAATAATTTATGGAAAAAACGCAGGTTTTAAAAAGGGTAGTAGTTACGGGCTTAGGAGCCCTTACCCCAATAGGAAATAATATAAACGATTTATGGCAGTCGCTGGTAAACGGTGTGAGCGGGGCAGCCCTCATTACAAAATTTGACACCACTAAATTCAAAACAAAATTTGCCGGTGAATTAAAAAATTTTGACCCGTTTAATTTTATTGAAAAAAGCGAAGCACGGAGGTACGATGCTTACACACAATATGCATTGGTATCAGTAGCAGAAGCTTTAAAACATGCCGAAATAAATTTTGAAAATCTTAACCGTAACCGCATTGGGGTAATATGGGGCAGCGGCAATGGTGGCATACAAACCTTCCAGGACCAGGTAATGGAATTTGCCCACGGTGATGGCACGCCACACTTCAGCCCGTTTTTTATTCCTAAAATGATTGTGGATATTGCCTCCGGCGTAATCTCAATCAAATACGGATTACGGGGGGTAAACTTCACCACCGTTTCAGCATGTGCCACTTCCAATACTGCCATCATTGATTCATTCAATCATATTCGCTGGGGCAAGGCAGATATGATTATTACCGGCGGCTCCGAGGCCCCCATCAATGAAACTACCATTGGTGGTTTCAATGCATCAAGGGCGCTCTCTACCCGCAATGATGAGCCCGCCACTGCCTCCCGCCCGTTTGATATAAGCCGGGATGGTTTTGTAATGTCGGAAGGTGCAGGTGCGCTGGTGCTTGAAAGTTATGACCATGCCATAAAAAGAAATGCACCCATACTTGCCGAAATTGTGGGCGGCGGCATGACGGCAGATGCGTATCATTTAACCGGTACACATCCCGAAGGGGAAGGCGCCTACCTCGGTATGCTCGAAGCGCTGAGCGAAGCTGGTATTCAACCGCATGAAATTGATTACCTCAATGTGCATGCAACCTCTACCCACATGGGTGATATCAGCGAATTAAAAGCAGTGCAGCGGGTATTTGGTGCCAATA
>JANMVB010000085.1:0-2625 GCA_031392305.1 Ferruginibacter sp. | reverse complement strand
ATGAAATCTTCTTTTCTTTCACTTGTTGGTGCAGGTCCAGGCGACCCTGAATTAATTATCCTAAAAGCTATAAAGACAATAGCTGCTGCAGATGTTATTTTATATGATGCCTTAGCCAATGAAGCCTTATTGAACTATGCATCACCGGGAGCTGTAAAAAAGTTTGTGGGTAAACGATATGGATGCCATGCGCTTTCGCAACAAGAGATCAATATCCTGATCATAGAATATGCCTGTTCTCACGGGCACGTAGTAAGGCTAAAGGGCGGCGATCCATTTGTATTTGGCCGTGCCCAGGAAGAAATAGAAGTAGCAAGGAATGCCGGTATCCCGGTACAGGTAATACCGGGCATATCAAGCGCCCTTGCTGTACCAGCCTCACAAATGATACCATTGACGTGCCGTGGCATTAACGAAAGTTTTTGGGTTACTACCGGCACTACAAAAAATGGTGAAATATCTGCTGATATAAAACTTGCAGCGCAATCCTCTGCTACCATTATTATTTTAATGGCCATGAGTAAGCTGGAGGCTATCATGGATCTTTTTGTTTATTATGGTAAGGCAGAAATACCGGTAGCCATTATACAAAATGGAACAATGCCTGATGAAAAAATTGTGATTGGCAAAGTAAAAGACATTGCCTTTAAAGCACAATACGCAGGGCTCACCAACCCTGCCATTATTATCGTGGGGGAGGTTGTAAAATTTCAGTCAGGGCAAGGTGATAAAAACAACAGCCCTCAATATAATTTGTCTTACGATTTCCTTCAATCGATCATTGAAAGAAAATAAAGTTTGATTTTTAAAAAGCACAACAAAAATACTTTATCAATACATTTTTTTGTCCATGCTAAGAAGCAATGGTCATCATCGTTGTGTCACTCACTTGTACGTTATACCAATTGGGATCTTTAATTGTGTTATAAATTAAAATTATTAATTCCACCATTGGGAAGTGTCATTAAAGTTAAAAAGTTGTCAATCATTTGCCCCGACCCTTTAGGGCGGGGAATAGGAAATTTATTTATTTATTGGCTTTAGCCCAAATCAATATTTGGGCTAAAGCCAAATTTCTATTGCTGATTTTATCCACGTCCTAAAGGACGTGGCAATTGAAATCCTTAGCTTAATGACATTGCCCTTTTAGCTTATGGTATTAAATCCTTTATTTTGTTTCCTGCCATTTTGAGCTTAATTTTCATCCCATGAAAAAAAATAGAACAGATTGCGAAAACAAAAACTGTTTTTTGTGCAAGCTATGCTTACCGGAATGGATACCTGCGATAGAGGCGAATAAAAAATCATTTCATTATAAAAAAGGCGAACTCATTTTTAGCGAAGGCGAAGAAGTGAAAGGGATATACTTTGTGTACAGCGGCACGGTAAAAATTCATAAAAAATGGGGAAAAGAAAAAGAGCTGATTATACGTTTTGCCAAAGGCGGTGATATTATTGGCCACCGTGGGTTAGGGCTCGAAATGCAATACCCCATATCCGGCACGGCCCTGGAAGCTACTACTGTTTGTTTTATCGACCTTAAATTTTTTAAAACAACCATTACGGTGAATCATGAATTTACCATTCATCTACTAATGTTTTATGCAGAAGAACTGCAACGCTCCGAAAGAAAAATGAGTAACCTGGCCCATATGCAGGTAAAGGGACGGATTGCATTTTCATTACTTTCCCTAAAAACAAAATTTGGCGTTGCAACTGATGGTACGATCGATATTATATTAAGCCGGCAGGACCTGGCATCTTATGCCGGCACAACTTATGAAACAGTTTTCAGGATACTGAATGAATTTATACAAGAGGAGATTATTAAATTAACCAATAAGAATATTGAAATAATTAACGTGAAAAAGTTGACCGCTTTTACAACCGATGCTGAAACCTGATCAATTTTTTTAATGATCCCTTGCCTTAGTTTTCAAAATTCAATTCTATTTTTTTATGAAAGAAAATTGAGCGGCAAATCATATCACGTTGGTAAAGCTCCCCATTGTTATGCGGTACAAGGGAGTGACACAACGATGATGCCCAAAGCTGCTTCTTTGCCGGATCAATAAAAAAATACTCAGCTAACCAAATACACCAACATGCTCCTTGCACCATGGGCACCAATTACCAACGATTGCTCTATATCAGCAGTTTTGGAAGGGCCAGCAATAAATACCCCATAACCTTCGGCTGCAATATTTATTTTTTGATAAGCTTCATGCATGGTGGGCACAATATCGACCACACTAACGGCAAGCACCAGGTGCTGACAAATAAATGGCACCAGCCTGTTTGCAAGCTGACTTTCCTTTACCCATACAGCACCATTTTCAGCCACCGCCAACGTGCCTTTTATGTAAGCCGTGTCAATAGATTCCAGCATTTGTGCATCGGCACCGGCATGTATTTCGTAATTTAATTTGCCGGCTTCGTTGATTGTATTTACAATGTATTTACCGGCTCTACCACCATGGTTTATTGAAGCCTTTATGGCATCATATCCGTTGGTTTCAATGGCGCTGCCGCCAATGCTTTCAAGCGTTTTTATAAACTGCTGAATTAAGTCATTGCTGGTTGCTACGCTTGATTCAACATTTATTTCCGGCTCGGGAATTAACG
>JANMVB010000071.1:0-11927 GCA_031392305.1 Ferruginibacter sp. | reverse complement strand
TAGCAAAGCGACACATCAAAAAATTGACTGCCACCACCAACTATTGTTATTTGTATTTATCTTTTTCATTTGCTGCTGCAAAGATGTGGGGGAATTAATTCATAAAAAAACTTTTTTGAAAAATAAATTTTGAAAGTAGTTCCAGATTTTTTGCAGGAAAACATACGTGTGGATGTTTTGATTGCCATAACCGCAAAGCTGCTGAAATATTTTTTCAAAAGCACATAATTATTATGCGTAAAATTGTAAAAAATTTACGTGGCTTAAATAATTATACCACCAGTTTCTAAAATAAAAACTATATGAAAAGAAAATTAAGAATGGGAATGATCGGCGGCGGCAAAGACGCCTTTATCGGAGCTATCCACCGCTTTGCATTCAATATGGATGGGTTAGTTGAAATGGTTTGTGGCGCTTTAAGTATCAACCCCGATGTAGCCAAAGATTCAGGCCAGTCTCTATTTTTACCGGAAGACAGGATCTATCTTACCTACGAAGAAATGTTAGAAAAGGAAAGCCAGATGCCTGCAGACAAACGCATAGACTTTGTAACGATTGTTACCCCCAACTTCGCACACTTTGCCCCCGCAAAACTTGCACTTCAAAAAGGCTTTAATGTGGTAATCGAAAAGCCCATCACTTTTACATTGGATGAAGCAAAAGAATTAAAAAAGATAGTAGAAGAAACAGGATTGGTACTTTGCCTTACACATACCTATTCAGGTTACCCGATGGTGAAACAGGCGAAGGCAATGATCAAAGAAGGTGCACTTGGCAAAGTAAGAAAAGTATGGGTAGAGTATCCGCAGGGCTGGTTAAGTAAATTATCCGAAAGAGAAGGAAACCAACAGGCCGCCTGGAGAACGGATCCAAAACGCAGTGGCAAGAGTGGTTGCATGGGAGACATAGGTACACATGCCGCACACCTTTCGGAGTATATCAGCGGTGCAAAAATTACCCATCTTTGTGCCGACCTCAATATCCTGGTAGATGGCCGGGCGCTGGATGATGATGGAAATGTATTACTGAAATTCGACAATGGCGCAGCCGGCGTTTTAATGGCATCGCAGGTTGCAGCCGGGGAAGAGAACGCCTTAAAGATCCGTGTATATGGGGAAAAGGGCGGCATTGAATGGGCGCAGCACGAACCAAATACCCTGTTGGTAAAATGGCTCGATGCACCCACGCAGATACTTCGTGCAGGGGCAAATTATGCAGACAGACTCTCTACTTTTGCTACCAGTAATTGCCGCACACCGGGCGGACATCCGGAAGGTTACCTGGAAGCATTTGCAAATATTTATAAAAATTTCGCTACTACTTTAATGGCAAAAATGGATGGCACAACTCCCTCCAAAGAATCCCTCGATTTCCCTTCGGTTGATGAAGGCGTAAGGGGTATGGCTTTCATTGATAATGTGGTTGCATCTGCACAGTCAGATAAAAAGTGGACGGAGTACGTGGTGTGAGGAAGGTTGATGGGTAATGGTTCATAGTTGATAGTTGATGGTTGATAGTTGATAGTTGATGGTTTGCAAAATCAACATCAGGTGAATCAGCAAATCAGTAAATCAGTAAAATCTGTGGTTCAGACATTTGTTTTTCAATAAAGCATCGTTGTGTCACTCACTTGTACCGCATACCATTGGGGAACTTTAAATACGTTATTTGTAAAACGCAATTAATATTGATGAAAATTATCAAACCAATAACAAAAGAAAATTTAATAAAAAGCATAAACCAAAATCATTCACCATTCACTACCCATCACTCATTATTCATCACTCATTATTCATCACTCATCATTCATATAAAACATGCAAACAATAAAAGGCCCCGGCATATTTTTAGCCCAATTTGCAGGAGATACTGCTCCTTACAATTCGTTGCCCTCCATTTGTAAATGGGCAAAAGAAAAAGGGTTTACCGGCGTACAGATACCCTCCTGGGATGCCAGGTTTATTAACCTGCAGCAGGCTGCTGAAAGCAAAACTTATGCTGATGAAATTAAAGGCATCGTTCAGCAAGCCGGGTTAGAAATAACCGAACTCTCTTCCCACTTACAGGGGCAATTGGTAGCCGTTAACCCGGCCTACGATAAACTCTTTGATGGCTTTGCCCCTGCTGAACTGCATGGCAACGCAACAGCAAGAACCGAGTGGGCCGTACAGCAATTAAAATATGCAGCAAAGGCTTCTCAAAATTTAGGATTGAATGCCCACCCTACTTTCAGTGGTGCGCTGCTTTGGCAAACAGTTTATCCCTGGCCGCAGCGCCCTGCCGGCCTGGTAGAAACCGCCTTTACAGAATTAGCCAAACGCTGGTTGCCCATCTTAAATTACTTTGAAGAATGTGGAGTTGACGTATGCTACGAAATACATCCCGGCGAAGATTTGCATGATGGTATTTCTTACGAAATGTTTTTAGAAAAAGTAAATAACCATGCAAGAGCATGCCTGTTATACGATCCTTCGCATTTTGTTTTACAATGCCTCGATTATCTTGCTTACATCGATTTCTACCACCAACGGATAAAAGCTTTTCATGTAAAAGATGCAGAATTTAACCCCACCGGTAAGCAGGGTGTGTACGGCGGTTATCAAACCTGGGTAAATCGGGCAGGCCGCTTCCGTTCGCTGGGTGATGGCCAGGTAGATTTTAAATCTATCTTCAGCAAACTATCGGCGTACGATTATAAAGGATGGGCTGTACTGGAATGGGAATGTGCCATAAAAAATTCGGAAGACGGCGCAAGTGAAGGAGCACCATTTATAAAAAGCCATATAATAAAAGTTACCGAAAAAGCCTTTGATGATTTTGCAGGCACCGGCAGCGATGAAGCATTTAACAGGAGTTTGTTGGGGTTATGACGCCGCTGTTGCGTCTCCAGACCAACAGCCGAAGACCAATGGAAGCAGCTATCCGGTCACGCCGCTGTTGCGTCTCCTGACCAACAGCCGAAGCCAATGTAAGCAAGCTATCCGGTCACGCCGCTGTTGCGTCTCCAGACCAACAGCCGAAGCCAGCGCATTACGAATACAGCAAGTATTTTTATGGACCAAATTGATATGGCAGGTAAAGATCCACATAGGTATGCGGTACAAGTGAGTGACACAACGATGCTGACCAATGCTTAAATAGTCTGGACAAAAAAATAAAAAATAAGCAGAATAAAATTATTGCAATATGAAATAAAAGCCCGCCAAATAACTCTCATTGTGGGAGCATTAGCCATTTTTAAAAACCCCGCCGAATGACGATTGTAGTATTGCTTGCAGCTATCTTTTTCTTATTGATTATGATTGGCTGGTTTAAGATCAACCCCTTTGTGTCGTTGCTTTTTGCGGCGTTGTTTGTAGGCGTTGCCAATGGCATGACGCTTAACAAACTCATCGCTTCAATTAATGGTGGCATTGGCAGTACAATCGGGCCGTTGCTGTTAACACTTGTTTTTGGAATGGTGCTGGGTACGGTGCTTTCTGAAACCGGGGCGGTACAACAAATCAGCGCACGCCTTATAAAAATATTTGGCGACAAGTATATAAAACTTGCGATGGTGATCACCGGATTTAGTGTAGGTATTGCGATGTTTTACAATGCAGGTTTTTTGGTGTTGATACCATTGGTATTTGCGGTATGCGCCAGCACCGGCAAGCCGCTGATATATATAGGTTGTGCGGTGGCATCTGCACTTTCAGTAACGCATTGCTTTCTGCCACCTCACCCCGGCCCAACTGCATTGACCGTAATTTTTAAAGCAGATATGGGCAAAACATTGGTGTATGGCACCATCGTAGCCATACCCGCCATCATTGCAGCGGGGTTAATTTTTCCGGAGTTTTTAAAAAAGATCCGCCCTACCGGTCCGCAGAAATTCTTTGATTTAAAATCGTTTGATGAAAATAAATTACCAGGGTTTGGCATCAGTTTTTTTATCGCCATTGTGCCGGTATTATTGATGGGGCTGAATGCTGGTTCGGAAATATTTTTAGAAAAAGGCAGCCCGCTGCTACAGGTGTTTAAGTTTACCGGCGACCCGGGTATTTCCTTGTTGATTGCATCTTTGCTGGCTATAATTATTTTAGGTAAAAAAAGCGGTAACTCACCGTTAGAGCTGATGAATAAATCTTTTAATGCGGTAAATAGTGTAACGCTGATACTGCTGATAATTGCGGCTGGCGGGGCTTTTAAACAAGTGCTGGTGGATAGTGGCACCAGTGAATATATTGCCGAATATTTTAAAGGCTCATCTATCCCCCCGCTCTTACTTGCCTGGATAGTTGCAGCTTTCATCAGGATTGCAATTGGCTCAGCCACGGTGGCAGGCATGGCTGCAGCGGGCATTATGCAACCATTAATTGCAAGCATGCATGTAAACCCCGAGCTAATGGTGATTGCAATTGGCGCCGGCAGTGTGATGTGCTCACATGTAAATGACAGTGGCTTCTGGTTGTTTAAAGAATATTTCGGCATCAGCCTGAAAGATACTTTCCGCTCGTGGACAATGATGGAATCCATTATAGGAATCATTGGCCTGGCGGGAGTGTTGCTGCTTAACATGGCAATCACCTAAAGTAATTACATTTCAATTGCAGTGATAAAAGAAAAAAAAAATTTGTCCATGCTAAGACGCAATGTGGTACATCGTTGCGTCGCCCTCTTGTACTGAATACCTATTGGCATCTTTAATTGCGTTTTAGAAAAAACATCATCACTTTAAAATTTGGATAACTACAAAACGCATTAATTTTATCTCTCCATTTTCTACCAGATTATCTTAACTTGTATCACTTAAAACCAGTTCATGAAAAATAACATCATCGCTATTGTTTGCTTACTACTTTCTACCTCGCCACTTTTTGTATCAGCTCAAAGTGAAAAAAAATCAGGAGAGTTTTACCAGATCACTGTTTATCATTTCAGCAATGCTGATCAGCAAAAATTAATTGACACTTATTTAAAAGATGCCTACCTGCCTGTGATGCACCGGCAGGCAATAAAATCGGTTGGCGTATTTACACCTTTCAGCAATGATACGGCTGCTGATAAAAAAATATACGTGGTACTGCCCGTAAAATCGTTGAAACAGCTTACAGAGTTGGCTGGTAAAATGGATAAGGATATTGAGTACCTCGACAAAGGCAAAGAATTTTTAGATGCCGTTTATAATAAACCAGCATTTAACCGTATAGAAAATATTTTGCTGAAAGCCTTTCCGCTGGCGCCTTTTATGACATTGCCGGCGTTGAAATCTTCTGTTGCTGAAAAAGTTTATGAACTGCGTAGTTATGAAAGTACATCGCAAAAAATATTTGAAAACAAAGTGAAAATGTTTAATGAAGGGGGAGAGATAACTTTATTTAAAAGGCTGAATTTTAATGCAGTTTTTTATGCCTCTGTAATTGCGGGCAGCAAGATGCCAAACCTGATGTACATGACAAGTTTTGAAAATATGGCCGACAGGGATGCACACTGGAAATCCTTTGGTGCCGATCCTGAATGGAAAAAACTTTCAGCAATGGCGGAATACCAGCACAATGTATCAAAGAATGATATTGTTTTTTTGAGGGCTACCCCATACTCAGACTATTAATAATATTGAAGAATAATTGCACTTTAATCTTACACCATTTAAACAACGATTGTAATTATGAATAAGCATTTATTATTAAGAAAGATTCTTTTTGCTGCGATTGTGATCACTATATTTTCATTTTCAAGCAGCAAAAAACAAAAAGCTGTATTGGTATTTTCCAAAACTAACGGTTACCGGCACGCCAGTATCCCATCTGGAATAAATGCCATAAAAATGTTGGGTGATGCCAACAAGTTTACTGTTGACGCTACCGAAGACTCGCTGGCTTTTACAGATGAAAACCTTGCGAAATATAATGTGATCATTTTCCTGAGCCCAACGGGTAATGTATTGGGTGATGCTGAAGAAAAAGCCATGGAAAACTTTATTAAAAAAGGGGGTGGTTTTGTAGGTATTCATGCGGCTACCGATTGTGAATACAACTGGCCGTGGTACGTGAAACTGGTGGGTGCAAGTTTTCTTTCGCACCCTGAACAACAAATGGCGAAGCTGATGGTTAAAGATAAAAAACACCCTTCTACCAAACACCTGCCCGACACCTGGGAAAGAAGAGATGAATGGTATAATTTTAAAAGTATCAACCCCGATTTAAAAGTATTGATAACCATTGATGAAACATCCTACAAAGGTGGAAAGAATGGCGAAGTACATCCGATGGCCTGGTATCACTCCTACGATGGTGGCCGGGCTTTTTATACAGAGATGGGCCATACCGCCGAATCGTTTGGAGAACCTGCTTTTTTAAACCACCTGCTTGGCGGAATAAAATATGCGATGAAGAAATAAAGTTGGAATTAAACTTATAAAAACAATGCCCCGGAAACTTATTATTCCGGGGCATTATAGTGTTTGCAATTGTTAGTAAACTAAAGTTCCCTTATCCAAATATTGCGAAAACTGATTGGCTCACTTTTATCGCCATGATCCTGTAATTTAATTGCAGAGGCACCATGCTTTTTGTACCAGGGCTTACCTATATACATGGTCGTTCCCTTTACCTCGGTATTATTTTGCACCAATACATCATTATGAATGGCAGTCACCCGGCCGGGGCTTAAAAGAGAACCGTCTTCATTAAAACGTGGTGCTGTCCAGATTATATCGTAAGTCTGCCATTCGCCGGGCTTTTTACAGGCATTGGCAAGTGGTATGGCCTGTTTGTAAATACTTCCGGTTTGCCCGTTCACGTAAGTTTTATTATTGTAACAATCCAGTATCTGTAACTCATACCCGGTATCACCATTGCCGGTTGAGGCAAGAAATAAACCACTGTTTCCCCTGCCCTGCCCTTCACCATGAATGATGGTGGGTATCTTCCACTCCAGGTGTAACTGGTAATCGGTAAAAGTTCTTTTGGTTTGTATATTTCCTGTTCCTTTTTTTACGGTAAAAGCACCGTTGGCCACCGTCCATTTGGCAGGCATGGTGCTGTCTTTTACTGAGCGCCACTCATTCAAATTTTTACCATCAAATAAAACAATGGCATCTGAGGGTGCCAGGTGCATGCTGCGGGGAGTTACCACTTTTGGGACCGGTTCCCAAACTTCAGTTGCTTTGGGATCACCCTCCTGTGCAAAGGTTTGCTGGGTAAATAAAAGAATGGTTGCAAAGGTGAGTGCTTTGATTTTTTTCATATACATAATCGTTTTTTAATTTTTATAAATTTATATTATTGAAGAATACCGTAATGGCTTATCGCTTTTATTAATTGGTAAATTTAAGTGGAAAATTATTGTGGATTTGAAACGGTTTATAATTTTTTTAGAATTAGGTATTTAGCCCGCAAAGTCAATACTTTTTTGTGTTAGAGTTCATTTTCTTTTTTTTCTTGATAAAAAAGAAACAAAAAAAATCAAGGCTGCGAATAAAAAGGCTCCCGAGTTCCACTTCGTTCGTCCGGACACGTGAAAATTTCAACATTAGCCTAAAATCAAGGAACTCGCCGCAAGTAGTAAGATACTTTGAAGTGTCTGCCCGGCTCAAACAACCTTGATTTCTTTACGGCTTATGTTGAAATTTTCTAGCACTTTTTATTCGAGGCCGTAGCAGAATTCGTTTATGATTTAAATGCCTAACCTTATAAAAAAAATTTAGCTTTATTAGAAATGTATTGCTTCGGTAACTTATCTCTTTGCAATGATTGGTGAATAAGCGAATTTTAATTTACCCGGAGAAAAAATATATGGCAGGAAAAGCTCCCAGTTGGTATTTAGTACAAGAGGGCGATGCAACGATGCTGCCATGAAACGCCTCTGCCCGGGCCAACCTTTTTTAAAAAAAATGCGCAAAAAAATCATTGTTTAAAAAACATTTTAAATACAGTTGTATTATTGCCTTTTTGAAATAAAATAAATGCTTAAATTGAACCTTCTTTTACAGCTTATACCTAAACAAATATTTTATGGGAGATACCCTCCAGATTAAAAAACAACCCAAGCAATATGATGTGGTTATTGTAGGATCCGGCGCTGGTGGCGGTATGGCAGCTTACATGCTGGCCAATGCCGGGCTTAAAGTTTGCCTGCTTGAAGCCGGGCCTGATTATGACCCTGCAAAAAATTCATCGCAGTTAAAAAACCCCTGGGAATCGCCCCGGCGTGGTGCCAGTACAAAGTTTCGCCCCTTTGGCGATTTTGATGCATCGTACTGGGGATGGGAAATTGACGGTGAACCCTACACCCATGCAGCAGGCACCAAGTGGGAATGGTGGCGGGCAAGAATGGTGGGTGGCCGCACCAATCACTGGGGCAGGATATCCTTGAGATTCGGTCCGAGTGATTTTAAAAGAAAAAGTATTGATGGCCTGGGTGATGACTGGCCGATTGGCTACGAAGACATAAAACCTTTCTACGATAGGATTGACAAACTGATTGGAGTATTCGGCAGCAATGAAGGATTGCCCAACGACCCCGACGGATTTTTTCTGCCACCACCAAAGCCACGCCTTCATGAGTTGTTTATAAAAAAAGCTGCTACCGGTATCGGCATTCCTGTAATCCCTTCGAGGTTGTCGATACTTACCAAGCAAATAAATAAAGAGCGGGGCGCATGTTTTTATTGTGCACAATGTGGAAGGGCTTGTAAAATATACGCTGATTTCTCTTCTTCTTCTGTATTGGTAAAGCCGGCAATTGCCACCGGTAATGTTGACCTGGTAACGAATGCAATGGCCCGTGAAGTGCTAACCAATAAGCAGGGCCTTGCCACCGGTGTTTCTTATGTAAGTAAAGAAGACATGCAGGAGTACCAGGTGCAGGGTAAAGTGGTGATACTTGCAGCAAGTGCCTGCGAAAGTGCAAGGTTGATGCTTAACTCCAAATCTGAACAGCATCCAAACGGCATTTCAAATTCGAGCAATGTGGTGGGTAAATACCTGCATGATTCTACCGGGGCTGCACTCGGTGGCGTATTACCTAACCTCTTCGGCAGAAAAAAATATAATGAGGATGGTGTTGGTGGTATGCATGTTTATACACCCTGGTGGCTGGATAATAAAAAACTTGATTTTCCACGGGGCTATCATATTGAATATTGGGGAGGCATGGACCAGCCTGCTTATGGATTTGGATTTGATGTAGAAAACCAAAATGGCAAATTCCCCATCAATGGAAAAAAGAAAGAAGCAGGTGGTTATGGTGCATCATTAAAAGAAGATTACCGCTATTTATATGGTGCCAGTGTTGGTATGGCAGGCCGTGGGGAAAGCATTGCTCTGGAATCTAACTTTTGTGAAATAGACCCTACCGTTGTTGATAAATTTGGCATCCCTGTTTTGCGGTTTAATACAAAAAACAGTGACTATGAAATTAAGCAGGCAAAGCACATGAAGGAAACTTTTAAAGAAATCATGCACAATATGGGTGCTGTAATTACCTGGGGCGATAGTGACGGGCCACAAAATGATTACGGCCTTGCTAACCCGGGAAATATTATCCATGAAGCCGGCACAATAAGAATGGGCAATGACCCGAAAAAATCGGCCCTCAATAAATTTAGCCAGGCGCATGAATGTAAGAATTTGTTTAACGTGGATGGTGGCCAGTTCGTATCGCAGGCTGATAAAAATATTACCTGGACAATTTTGGCTTTATCTATGCGGACATCGGAGTATATCATTGAGGAGTTGAAGAAGCAGAATATTTAGCCCCCATCCCCTAAAGGGGCTTAAGGCAAGAGAATAAAAAATAAAGCATGTTACTATTTCAAACAATAAAAAACAATTCCTCGTCACCTCTTTAGGGGACGGGGGCAATAATATTATGGACAGGCGTAAATCAATTAAAGCATTACTGATTGGCACGGCTTCTACTGCAGTGCTGATCGAATCCTGTGATACAAAGGATGCAAAAACTACTGAGCCAACCGCTGCTTCGGCCACACCCGTGGTAAATGAAGATGACCGCATGGCCGAAGAAAAAGTAGCCAATAAAAAAATAAGGGAAGCAACTTTTTTTACTGCGGAAGAGATGGCTACCATCACCCTGCTGGCTGATATCATTATCCCAAAAGATGAAGTGAGTGGCAGTGCTTCGGATGCAAAAGTGCCCGACTTTATTGAGTTTATTGTAAAGGATATGCCGCAGCATCAAACACCCATGCGTGGTGGCCTGCGCTGGCTCGAAATGCATTCCCTTAAAAGATTTGAAAAATCATTTGGTGCTATTACTGAAAAACAGCGGCTCGAAATTGTAGATGATATTGCTTATCCTGCCAAGGCAAAACCTGCTATGAAACAGGGCGTAGCTTTTTTCAGCCTCATGCGTAATTTAACTGCCACCGGTTTTTATACTTCTGAAATGGGCGTGAAAGATATTGGCTATATGGGCAACACGCCTAACCAATGGAAAGGAGTGCCAAACGATGTACTGAAACAATATAACCTTGCATACAGCGAGCGGGAGATGAAGGAGAGTATTAGTTTTGAGTCGTAAATTTTTTATTGTACCATCTGAGGAGCATAGCTCAACATCGTTGTGTCACTCCCTTGTACCGCATACCATTGGGGATCTTTAATTGCGTTTTAAACTAATTTTTAAAATATGTAAGTGTAAAATGTAGACAGCATAAAATTTACCAAACCTTATCATTCTTAATGGAACGAATTGGGCTTCTCTTTTTTTCTTAACTAAAATAAATTTGACTCACCACTCATCACTCATCATTCATCACTCATTTCTCATTTCAACCTCCCCATATAAAAATCCAACACCTTCATTCTTAAAAGATATTCATAGTGGGTGGTGATGATGGTAGCATTGGTGCGGTCGAGGTTATTTTTTGCTATCAGGTATTCGGGTGAATTGATAACGCCATTCTCAAAACGAATGCCGGCAATGCGAAAAGATTCTGCATAAGCTGCAGCCTGGTTTTGCAAAGCGTTGTAACGTTTATAGGTTGTTGATATATTGATATAAGCCTGTTCCACCGCCTGCCTCAACACAAACTTTATATTATCTGCAATCAACCGGTTGATCTTTTCATCATTCCTGGCCAGCTTTACATTTGATCTTGTTCTAAAAGAATTAAATAAGGGTATGTTTACACTTACACCATACGCACTCGAAAGGTTATTATTCAATTGCGTACCATAGCTGATCTGCTGGCTCGCAAATTTATTTTGCGTGGTAATAACCGGCAGGTTACTTCCATTCACCACCACAAAATCGCCACTGGGCACACTGGCAGATCCTATATTTTTATTGAGCATCGCTGCGCTTGAGTAATTGGTATTGAGTACGCCATAAAGTGAAACCCTGGGATAAAATGCAGCACCGGCAACCTTTACAGCCATTGAGCTTGTTTTCACTCTTAGTTCACTCGCTTTAACTGAAGCAAGTTTTTCAAGGGCCACTTTATAAATTTCATCCGGTAAGGCATCGTACATTTTTACGGTTTCATTAAAGCCATCCCGGTTAATTTTTAAACCGGCATTGTATGGCACATTCATTAATTGTGTTAGTGATAAAATACTGGCATACAAATTATTTTCTGCAGTAATCATCGCCAGTTCATCGCCTGCAAACTGGCCTTTCAGGTCGCTTAAATTTGATGGGGCAACAGCACCTTCACCTGCTACCACTTCAAGCCGCTGTAATTGTTGCCGCGTTACTTCTGCCTGCTGCTTTGCAAGTGCAAGGGCATCTTCATTATTCAAAATTTGCAGGTACGCCAATATTACCTGCAGGGTAAGTTCATCTTTCTTTTGTTGCCATTCCATAGTGGCAGTTGCAAAAGCAGCCTCATTCTGGCGGATACTATTCCTTAACTGAAAGCCGTTAAAAACCGGAACACTGCCCTGTGCATTTACATTACTGGAGGTAAGCTGCTGGTT
>JANMVB010000053.1:0-15327 GCA_031392305.1 Ferruginibacter sp. | reverse complement strand
AGTGGCGTCGCACTCTTGTACATTATATGATTGGGGAACTTTGCCCACATTGTATCTATTGAAATAGCAAATGGTATTTAAATAGGATATCTCCGGATTGCCTCATAAAAAAGGCGTTAAGAAAATTTGAATGATTGTCGTGAAGAAATGAAATTGATGTTACAAATGCCCGGCTTTATTATTAGCCTGTAAGTCGCACATATGTTTGGGTATATTCTGAAGCTGTGACTAATTTCATTTTAGACAAGCATTCAAATTTTTAGCCCTTTTTTATGTAGCCTTGATTTTTTTTGTTTCTTTTTTTTATCAAGAAAAAAAAGAAAATGATGTCTTCAAAATCACTGAATTGAATAGATAGGCATTTTATAGTTGAAATGAGAGAAACATCAACTGCGGCTGATTTGTTTACTCTTGTACATTATATCATTGGGGAAATTTAATTGCGTTTGTAATTATTTCCCGGCACTTTTTACTTGGGACTGTAGCATTATCCGTTTGCAAATCAAATTCTGAACAATCAAATATATCAACAATGAAAAATGAAATTACTGTAGCTGATTATGCTACCGATCCTTCAATTGAAGTACAAACAAAATCATTTTTAAAAGCACTGAATACCAGTGGCGGCAAGCCAATGGAAACAATGCAGCCGGCAGATGCCCGTAAAGTTTTGGAAGGCGCACAAACTTCAGTGAGCCCGGATATTTCAGGTGTTGATGTAACTGAAAAGACAATTACGCAGGATGGCATAACGGTTAAATTATTTATCATGCGTCCGGCTGGAGTAAAGGAAACATTGCCGGCATTTATGTTTTTTCATGGTGGTGGTTGGGTGCTGGGCGATTTTCCAACGCATCAAAGATTCATTCGGGATTTGGTTGTTAATTCCGGTGCAGTTGCTGTACATGCTGAATACACCCGTTCGCCTGAAGCAAAATATCCAACTGCTGTTAATGAATGTTACGCTGCTGCAAAATGGGTATCAGCGCATGGTGCTGAAATTGACGTAGATGGAAAACGTTTGGCTATTGTGGGTAATAGTGTAGGTGGCAATTTAACTGCGGCAGTAGCATTAATGGCAAGAAATAAAAAGGGGCCTGAATTTAAAATGCAGGTACTGTTCTGGCCCGTTACGGATGCTTCATTTGAAACTGTCTCATATAATCAGTATGCGAATGATCGTTTTCTTACAAAGAATATGATGAAATGGTTTTGGGATAATTATGCTCCCGATACAAATCAACGCAATGAAATTTATGCATCACCACTAAGGGCAAGCGTGGATGAATTAAAGGGGCTTCCGCCAACACTTGTACAAACTGCCGAAAACGATGTATTGCGGGATGAAGGCGAAGCCTATGCCAGGAAATTAAATGAAGCCGGGGTTGCCGTTTCATTGGTACGTTACCAGGGAATGATACATGATTATGGATTACTGAACCCACTGGCACATATTCCCGAAGTACAGTCAGCATTGCTGTATGCTGCGGCTGCATTAAAGAACGCACTTAAATAAATTTAAAATTATTATCATGGTTAAGCAACTAATTTTTATATCGCTCCTGGTATTGCTGGAGGGTTTTAATACAACAATAAAAAATACTACTATGCCCGAGCCTACATTTTCGTTTGCAAACAATCCATTGCCCGATGCAGTAAATGCACCAACCAAATATGCGGTAATCGGGAAAAAGAAAATTGCCTATAGGGACCTTGGCAAAGGGGCACCAATAATTCTTTGCAACCGTTTCAGGGGGATACTCGATACTTGGGACCCTGCATTTTTAGATGCGTTGGCAAAAGAGTTCCGTGTAATAATTTTTGATTACAGCGGCATTGGATTATCATCTGGTGAATTGGCTACCGAAATAGCTGGTGTAGCTGAAGATGTGAAAGACCTTGCATCGTTCCTGCAATTGAAAAAAATTATTATTGGCGGCTGGTCTTATGGCGGCATTGTTGCACAAACTTTTTCAACTCATTACCCGGATGCTATTACCCATACTGTATTGATCGGGACAAACCCGCCGGGAAAAAACGAAACTCCACCG
Organism: Ferruginibacter sp.; assembly: GCA_031392305.1. Classification (GTDB taxonomy): domain Bacteria; phylum Bacteroidota; class Bacteroidia; order Chitinophagales; family Chitinophagaceae; genus Ferruginibacter. Next base: position 13,276 of record JANMVB010000053.1, on the reverse strand, counting down.
GAGGCAATTTTTCTTGAAACATCAGCAAAGCCTGTTAATGACTTTGATGACGAGATCATTTTGTTTTTTGAGCCACAATCTGAAATAAGCCGCAAAGCAGCAAAACTTTCGCACGACAGGATTGCAAAAAGGGTAACAGATAAAGACTCGATGGTAACGGTTGATAAATTTGCCCGCTATTTTAAAGGAACCGCAGATTTTGCAGTGGACAAATTTAATTCAAGAGAAAAACTTGGTAAACTTCAAACCCCTGTGTTGAGTATTTCAGGCGATCATGATTGCGTATGCCCCATCGAAAACTGGTATCCATTAACGCGGAAAATGCTAAACCTACAAATCATCATGTTGCCCCAGGCAGGCCATGGGCCACAACACCAGTATGTAGATATTTGTGTAAAATACATTGCAGATTTTGTTCATCATTTTAAATTGGAATAACATACAGGTGAGCTCTTCCGTTGTTAAAACTAACAAGCCCTGAAAAAAAATTACCGGCTTGTGTACATTACAAATACAGACAAAACAAAAATTGATCATCAACTTTAAAAACATAAAATTATTATGGCAAAATCAAAAACCATCGTACTCATTCACGGAAATTTTGTGAATAATAACTGTTGGGCAGAATGGAAGCAGCACTATGAAAAAAAAGGATATACAGTTTACACACCTGCAAACCCCGGGCACGAAGGTAACCCTGCTGAGCTGCGTGCCAACGTTCATCCTGACCTTGTTAAAACAGGGTTTATAGATATTGTAAACAATATTGCAAAATTGATAGATAATTTACCCGAAAAGCCATTAATTATTGGTCATTCTATGGCTGGTATGGCAGCGCTGAAATTGGTAGAATTAGGAAAAGCAATAGCCGGTGTAAGCATTGACGGGGCGCCGCCAAAAAATGTTTTTCCACCGTTTCAAACACTAAAAACTGTGTTACCAGCCTTTGGTTTTTTTTCTTCGGATAAATATTTTATGGGTAGCCGTAAATGGTACGATTATGCGTTTTTTAATACCATCCCTCCTGCTGCTAAAGAAAAAGCATTTGAAAAATTTGCGGTGCCGGAAAGTTATAAAGTGAGCCGTCAGTTAGTTTTAAATTCTTTTTCAAATATAAATTTTAAGCAACCTCATGCACCCATTTTATTTGTTGGTGGCGGTAGCGATCATATTTTTCCACCCAGCCTTACACAAATAATTGCCGGCAAGTATAAGGATTCAAACAGCCGGGTTGATGTAAAAATATTTGACGGTAAAAGTCATTTCATTTGCGGGGAACCGGGTTGGGAAAAGGTAGCAGATTATATTGTAGATTGGTATGAAAATTTATAATGCTGTTTGTAGATATGGTGTGGCGGAGATAAACTGCGGCCCATGTTTAGCTAATTATAATGTGGGTAAAGATCCACATAGGTATACGGTACAAGTGAGTGACACAACGATGTTGCTCATTGCTTCACAGCCCGTGAAATAAAAATAGTAACATGCATTTTAATTTGAAATGAATATCAGCATCACACATATCGACACCGCCTGTATGCTGCTGGATATTAACGGATATAGAATTTTGACTGATCCTACTTTAGATAATGCCGGCAAATTATATTATCATGGATCTGGTGGATTTTCCAGGAAGACGGATGACCCGGCAATACCAATTGATGATTTGAATAATGTTGACCTTGTGTTGTTGAGCCATCATCAGCATAAAGATAATTTTGATAATAATGGAAAGCAGTTTGCTTTAACAGTGCCATTAATTCTTTCTACAAAATCTGCAGCGAAAGAAATAAACGGGATAACTGGGCTTGGCAATTGGGAGCGTTATAAAATTAATACTGATAAAGTTCCGGGATTAACAATTACAGCAACCCCGGCGCAACATCATCCCTGGTGGATACCTGAGTTTCTATCAGGAAAAGTTATTGGCTTTGTCATTGAATTTGATGCACAAAAAAATGGTGTGCTGTATATTTCCGGTGATACAGTTTATTTTAAAGGCATTGATGAAGTAGCGGCACGATATAAAATTGACATTGGTATTTTTCATCTTGGCTCAGTTGAGTTTCGCTACCTCACTGGGTTTGGCCGATATACAATGAACAGCGCTGATCTTTTTAAATCAGTAAATATTCTTAAACCATCGAAGGTTATTCCCATACATTATAAAGGTTGGACGCATTTTAAAGAAAAAGAATCTTTATTAAGATCAAGGATATCAGCCAATGCAGCAATAAAAAATAAAATAATTTTTCTTACTCCTGGAACTAAGACGTTCGTTTAGCTACAATATTTTTCTTTCACTTACAACTTATACAACAACAGTCTTCATTTAGCAATGGATAACACTTTGTTGGATGGTAGTTTTGATTATTCAAAAAAATAAAATTATAAAAAAATGAAGAACGAATTTTTTTAATCTCAACCAAAGGAATGAAGACTATTAGTTTACTGTTGCTGCAATAATTGCAACAACAGCAAAAGATAGTTCTATATAAAATACACTAATTAATTACTCACACAAAAAAAATAAAATTATGAAAAAGTTCATCAGTTTTTTTTCTCTTATGTTTATTGGATTTTTATGGCTGCCATCAGCAAATGCACAAAAGCCATCGCCACATTTGTTGACGCCAACCAACCACGCATTGGTGCTGATAGATCATGAAAGCCAAATGGCATTTCCGGTAACCAATATACCTGTGGAAATTTTACGTAACAATGCTGCGCTGGTTGCAGGCGGTTCAAAAATATTCAACATACCAACCCTGGTTACAACAGTAGCAGAGAAATCCTTTAGTGGCCCGGTGTTTCCGGAGATAGCAGAATTCTATCCTGTTGCATCTACAAAATATATTGATAGAACAACGATGAATGCATGGGAAGATGTAAATGCCCATAACGCCATTACTGCTTTTGGAAAAAAGAAAATTGTTATCGCAGGTTTATGGACAAGTGTATGCATTGTTGGCCCTGTGCTGTCTGCAATAAATGAAGGTTACGATGTGTATGTAATTACAGATGCCTGTGGTGATGTAAGTAAAGAGGGGCATGAGATGGCCATACTAAGGATGATTAAAGCCGGAGCCACACCCGTTACTGCTACCCAATATGTATTAGAGTTACAACGTGACTGGGCCAGGGCAGCAACCTATGCTGCGGTTACCAGCCTTTTTAAAAAATATGGGGGAGCTTATGGTATCGGAATACAATACGCACATGAAATGCTAAAACATTAATTCGCCTGTAGAGGTATTAATAAAACCAAGTGGTTCATAAATTATAAATCATGAAATCGTATGTAATCCTGCTGATGTTACCGCTGGTATTTATCAGCAACATTGCTGCACAAACAAAAGCTGACATTATCATCTTTAATGGTAAAATAACTACGTTGGATGATAACAATGCAGCGGTACAGGCAGTGGCAATAATGAATAATAAAATAATTGCAACCGGTACAAATGAGCAGGTAATAAAACTTAGAAATAAAAAAACAAACATGATTGATGCAAGGCAAAGCCGGGTAATACCTGGATTATTTGATAGCCATTTACATGTAATAAGAGGAGGCCGTTTTTTTAATACAGAGTTAAGATGGGATGGCGTTGGTACAATAAAGCGGGCACTGGAGATGCTGAAAGAACAGGCAGTTAATACGCCAAAAGGGCAATGGATAAGGGTAGTTGGCGGATGGAATGAATACCAGTTTGAAGAAAAAAGACTGCCTACACTGGCTGAGATAAATGATGCGACAGGAGAGGTGCCCGCTTTTATTTTGTACCTCTACGGAAAGGCCTGGCTAAACAAAGCTGGTCTCAAAAAATTAAATATTAATGGCGATACACCCAACCCGCCGGGGGGGTTAATCGAAAAAGACAATGATGGAAACCCCACTGGTTTATTAGTAGCAGAGCCAAATGCATTTATTCTTTATTCCACCCTGGCAAAGCTCCCGGAATTAACAACTGAAGAAAAAATTAATTCTACCCTTCAGTATATGACAGAATTAAACAGTTTAGGGGTTACGGCGGTAATGGATGCTGGCGGCGGGTTTCAAAACTTCCCCGATGATTATGCCATAACCGATTCGCTAAACAGGATTGGCAAAATAACTGTGCGCCTGCCTTATTTTTTATTTGCACAAAAGAAAGGAACAGAGCTGAATGATTATAATAAATGGACAGGGATGGTGGAAACAGGCCATCATAAAAGCAATGGCATTAATGAAGTAGATTATTATGTGGAAGGTGGTGGCGAAAATCTTGTTAGTGAAGCCGGCGATTTTGAAAATTTCTTATTCCCACGTCCTGAACTGCCTGTGTCAATGGAAAGTAACCTACAGCCAGTTTTGCAATTGCTAATAAAACAACGCTGGCCTTTTCGTTTACATGCCACTTATAACGAAAGCATATCCAGAGACCTTGACGTAATTGAAGCAATAAATAAAGAAACACCCTTGAATGGTTTGCCCTGGTTCTTTGATCATGCAGAAACGGTTAACGAAGAAAATATCAAACGCATTAAAGCCCTGGGAGGCGGCATCGCCATTCAACACCGCATGGCCTACCAGGGAGAAAATTTTATTCACCGTTATGGAAAAAAAGCAGCATTGGCTGCACCACCAGTAAAAAAAATGCTGGAACTTGGCTTGCCAGTGGGGTTGGGAACTGATGGTACCAGGGTGGCAAGTTACAATCCGTGGATTGCATTGTATTGGATAACTACCGGTAAAACAATTGGTGGCTTACAGGTGATGGCAAAAGAAAATACACTTGACCGGCTTACTGCATTACAACTTTTTACAAATGGTGGTTACGCTTTGATAAAGGATGGATACAAAGGAAAAATTCAGAAAGGATATTATGCAGACCTGGTGATATTGAGCAAAGATTATTTAGCAGTGCCGGATGAAGAGATAAAATCAATCAGGTCAAGGCTTACCATCACTGATGGAAAAATTGTATATGCAGATAGCGGGTTCAGTACATTGGCGCCTCCTTCGCTGCAGGTACTTCCATCCTGGAGCCCTGTAAAATTCTTTGGTGGCTATCAAAAATAAACTGCCATTTGAAAATGTATTTTGTGTTCATCACAAATATTTATGCTCCGGCTCATCGTTTACGTTACTACATTTTTCTTGTACAGAATTGCAGTAGCGCTGGCGTTTATACCGGCACTCGGTTTAACATAAATTCGAGTAATTGTTTCGTCGCTGTATTTTGTTGTCCGGGCAATGAAGACATTGAGCAACATCGTTGTGTCACTCACTTGTACCGCATACCATTGGGGATCTTTCATTACGCTTTAAATTAGCCGTCTGTATTTTTCAATGCAACATTCATCAGAATTAAATCACCATTTTACCCCCTGCGAAATATTTAATCAGAAACTTTTGAGATGAAACGTTTTTCTTTCATATTGATACTATTCTATTGCATCAATGTTTTCTCTCAAACTAATTCTTCGTTCAGGCCGCTGCGTTATGATGAAGACTATTCCTTTCTGAAAAAAGACAGCATCAATAACTGGTACAATAAAACCAAATTTTCACCTTTTACAACTGATAAGAACACCTACATCAGTTTCGGTGGTGAAATCCGGTATCAATATTTTTATGTAAAGAATGAAACATGGGGCGATGATCCACCCGATAAAGACGGTTACATCCTTGCAAGATTTTTAGCGCATGCTGATTTTCATTCAGGCAATCATTTCAGAACTTTTATTCAACTGCAAAGCAGTTTGGCCAGTAGCCGCCCATCTGCCAGCCCGGTAGATGACAACAATTTGGAAATTCACCAGGTATTTGCAGATTACAGTTTTCCGTTTTCAAAAAATAAGAAATTAATTTTCAGGCTGGGCAGGCAGGAATTACTTTATGGTTCACAAAGATTGGTGGCTGTACGTGACGGGCCCAACAACCGCCAGTCGTTTGATGCGTTGCGTTCAATTTTAATATCGGGTAAATACAGGCTCGATCTTTTTTACAGTCATTATGTAACTGCTAAGAAAAATATATTTGATGATGGGTTTAATAAAAACGTAAAATTCTGGGGCGCCTACCTGGTTAAAAACAAGCTGCAATTTTTTAAAAATATTGACTTCTATTATATGGGGTTATGGAAAAGAGCTACAAGATTTGATGATGGAGCAGGAAGGGAATTACGGCATTCGATAGGCAGCAGAATATGGGATGTTACCAGTACCTGGAAATATGACATCGAAGCCCTCTGTCAGTTTGGAGATTTTGGAGGGAAAGATATTTCAGCCTGGACTGTATCCCTGAACATCTCATACAAATTCAACAATATAAAATGGAAACCGGAAATTGGCATTAAGACAGAACTGATCAGTGGTGATAAAGAATATGGTGATGGCAGGCTGCAAACGTTTAATCCTCTTTTCCCCCGTGGTGCATACTTCGGTTTAGCAGCATTGATAGGTCCTGCAAATTTGATTGATATACATCCAACAGTAATATTGAACCTCTCAAAATCATTGAGCCTTGATGTTGATTATGATAATTTTTGGCGGTACAGCCGTAACGATGGTTTGTATGCGGTAAACGTTTCACCTATTTATTCAGGAAAAAATATTCATGCAAAGCATATAGGTGTGCAGTGGGCAGGGAGCATTAATTACCGGCCAAATGACTTTATTTATTTGCGTGCAGAGTTCACCTGGTTTAATGCAGGTAATTATTTAAAACTTGCTGGAAAAGGAAAAGATATTTTATTTGCCGGTGCCACAGCTCAGTTAAAATTTTAATTATTTCGCTTATCTGCATTATCACTTGTAGCTGTAGGTATATTACGTTCTATAATGTTGCCAATTGGTATTCAGTACAAGTCCCAATACAATTGTAACATCGGGATGCCGAACGTTGGCATAACAGAACGATATTGGGCATTGATAAAATGCCGGAAAAAAAAATATAATTGCGAAATCCAGTTTTTCGGGAATGTTATGAAATACTTCTGCTGGTATTTATAATAATTAGCTCAAACGGCTACTGAATAAAACACCATGTTATTAATGCTTTTATAAATTTACAGCCAGGCTACGGTGGTGAAGTAAAGCTGTATCAGCAGTTTAAAAGGAGTTTATTAAATATGAACTCCTTTTATTATTGCATTATTTTGTAACGGCATTTTAATGGGTTATCTTTTTATAATAGTAATCAAATTGTAAAGCACCAATGCAGATAAACGAAACAGATACACTTTGCCCAACAAGCCGGAAAGATTGGAGAAAATGGTTGCAAAAAAATCATAGCATCAAACAATCTGTTTGGCTTATTTGCTATAAAAAAAAGTGCAACATTCCCACCATATTTTGGAGTGATGCTGTTGATGAAGCACTGTGCTTTGGTTGGATAGACAGCATAAGAAGAACACTTGATGAAGAAAAATTTATACAGTTTTTTAGTAAGAGAAAACCAAACGGTACCTGGTCAAAAGTAAATAAAGAAAAAATCAGGCAACTAACAGAAGCAGGGCTTATGACAAAAGCAGGTTTTGAAGTGATTGAAAGAGCGAAACAAAATGGCTCCTGGACAATTTTAGATGAGGTTGAAGCATTAAAAATACCCAAAGATCTTGAAGCAGCATTTAAAATTTATAAGGGTTCAAAGCAATACTTTATAAGTTTAAGTAAGTCTGTACAAAAAGCCATTTTGCAATGGCTCGTATTTGCTAAACGGCCAGAAACCAGGCAAAAAAGAATTACCGAAATTGCAGAACTTGCCAGCCAGCAATTGAAGCCCAAACAATTTCGATAAAAAGAAAAGTCACCCCGGGATAAACGAAGCCTTACGTCTTTCCGAAAAAGAGAAAAACATAATTACAAACATTGCAAAAAATATACAGCAGGAATACAACTCCAATATGGCATTAAGAACAGTAGCCTAAAGCCCCATTAAAAAGCCCCCGTTAATGATGTATTAACAGGGGCTTTTAAATAAAATATAAGTTTTAAGGAAACCATTAATTAATTGCTCAGGCAATTTTTAAGGATGGCGATGAAATTGTTTTTCCCGCTGCATACCCCTTTATTGCATAGTAAAAAATGTATAAATAAGATGGTAACATACAAACAAGAAAGGAAGCGGAGTTAGACAGGATGCCTTTGTCTTTTAAAGAAGTATAGATTAACGGAAGTAAGGCCCCGCCTGCAATACCCATTATCAGCAATGCAGCGCCAATTTTGGTAAATTTACCCAACCCGCTAATTGCTAAAGGAAAAATGGCCGGCCACATTAAGGCATTGGCCAAACCAAGCAATGCAATAAATGTAATAGCAACATATCCTTTAGTAGCAAATACTGCTATACTAAAAATAACACCGAGAATAGCCGATATCGCCAACGCTTTTTGCTGCGATATATATTTAGGGATGGTAAATATGCCAATCACATATCCGGCCAGCATAGAGAATAAAGTGAAGGTGGTAAAATACTTTGTTTCATCTAAGGGCATACCTAATTGCCTGCCATAAGTACCGATGGCATCTCCGGCCATTACTTCAACACCAACATATAAAAACAAACACAGCACCCCAAGCAACAAATGTTTGTATTGAAATACATTTGTTTTTGCAACAGCACCATTGTTTGCAGTTACTTCCTCTTTATCCATATCAATTTCCGGCAATGATGATTTTTTAATCATAAAGGCAAGCAGCAATAGTACAACTGCCATAATAATATAAGGGGTAATAACCCTGGCAGCTAATTGATTCAGCAAATCATTTTTATCCGAAATATTTGTTGCCTTATTTACCTGTTCTTCAATACCACTGGCATTTTTTAATACCAGGGCACCTAAAATTAACGGGCTCAACATTCCTGCAATTTTATTACAGATACCCATAATGCTGATGCGTTGTGCCGCACTCTCAATAGGGCCTATAATACTTATGTACGGGTTGCTTGCTGTTTGCAATAAAGCAAGGCCCATGCCCTGAATAAATAAACCAGTAAGAAATAATCCAAATGTTCTTGTATTGGCAGCAGGTATAAAAATGAGTGACCCAATGGCCATAATAAATAAACCCAACGCCATCCCGTTTTTAAAACCTGTCTTCTTTAATATAATGGAAGAAGGAATGGCCAAAAAGAAATAAGCCATGTAAAAAGCGAAGGTTACAAAAAAAGCCTGTATATCATTTTCTAACTGGCAGGCCAGTTTTAAAAAAGGAATTAAAGTACCGTTGAGCCAGGTAACAAATCCAAATACAAAAAATAATACGCCGATAATGATAATGGCGTTGCGGTTGTTTTGTTTTTGCTGCATAGCGGAGTTTAAGTAAGTGAATTGGAAAAGTACAAAGGTTAACTGGCATAAAATTCAAAAGCGCCATGTAAAACGTTTGCATGAAATGCTTTCTGTGCAAGTGTTTGCAAGTAGCGGCAAATCGCTTGCATAATTTTTAGTTTTAAATACCTGCTATGTTTATTCCATAGAAAAATTCTATCCAAATTTCTTAAAAAAAATTATTGTCCAGGCTAAGAAACTATGGGCATCATCGTTGCGTCGCACTCGTGTACTACATACCAATGTGGATCTTTAATTGTGTTATGTCATTTTCTGCTATACTATTTACATTTTCCTCTCTACGTGAGTTTTGGCAAAGGGCCAAAGAACACAACAACCCCACTACAGCTTTATACAAAAAACTTAAGATGAAATATTATGCAACTATAGAAGCTCTTGTAGGCTGGAATTATTAAAATAATCTTCCTCCGAAAGAAACTGCCCGGTTTTAAGAGTTGTTTTTTTTAGTGCAGGATATCAAATACTGTTAGCAGTAATTTCGCCAATAGAAAAATTTGTAACAAGCTCCTGCAAACTATTTTCTTTATCCACCAGCTTTTGTAAAAGGTTAAGCTGGTTGCCCGCTCTTACAAAATTTTGTCCTTCATATTTTGCGCCGTAATAGATGTCGTTGTTAAGATGGTCGGTAAGAAACCGGATGGCCTGCATATAAATCATAAATTTTCCGGCATATACAAAATGATTTTTTTCTTCGGCACTCAGCTCATCTTTCAACTGGCCAAGATAACCTTCTGAAATGGCAGTAAAATAATCATCTCGTATTTTAATTTTTTCGAAATCTTTTTCTTCTTCGCTTACCGGGCTTAGGTAGGTACGCAGCATATCGCCTGCGTCGCTGATAAAATAACCGGGCATTAAAGTGTCCAGGTCAATTACACAAAGCCCTTTATCATTTTCATCAAAAAGCACATTGCTTATTTTAGTATCGTGGTGGGTAGCACGGAGTTTAAACGTAGGGTTTAGTTTTATTTTTTCATACACATCAACAATATATTTATTGGCAACAATGGCGTTTATTAATTCCTGGCTTTGCTTTATCCTTAGTATATCGCCATTTAATAATGCCTGCTCAAACTGCTGGTAGCGCAAAGACAGGTTATGAAAATCGGGTAGGGTTATTTTCAATTTGCTTACATCAAAACCGGCCAGTAATTTAGTAAACTTACCAAACTGCCGGGCAGCTTCAAAAGCCTGCCCAGGCTCAGTTACTACATCAATGGTGTGGGAGTTTTCTACAAATGGGCTGAGGCGGAAATAGCCATGCGCTTCATCAAAAAAAATATCTTCTTTGTAAACAGATTTTACCGGCATCACAAATAAATAATCGGGGTAAAACTGGTGCAGGTAGCTGGCGGTAATGGCTATATTGTATGCAATGGCCCCGGGGTTTTTGAATACCTGGTTATTGATCCGCTGCAGTATAAATGCTTTGCTGCCGTTCTTTATTTTCCAGGTATGGTTAATTAACCCCGACCCAAATGGTACAGCTATACCGGTATCTTCAGTTAAGCCAAAAGCAGTAAACACTTTTTGTAACATGTACTGTAATTGATGATGGAACTATTATCAAACTTAATTTAATGTCTCAACAAAAGCAACAGTAAAACGTTTGCCCCTTTTAAAGCAGCCCCCTGCCCCCCAGCCCCTTTGCCCCCCGAAGGGGGGCAAAGAAGATTCTTTTAAAATCAAAGAATATGATTGTTTTCCGAATTTATTTTTTGCATTAATACTATAGTCAACCATATTTTGCAAGGGATAAAATAATGAAATTTATTTTAGATAAGTAGATATAAAAAACCTAATTATTTAAATGTTCAGGCAAATAAAAAAGATAACTGTAACTAAAATGAATACACCAACCGCTACCATACTCCTGCCTTTAACCCCTCCTTGGGAGGGGCAGGGGGAGGCCTCTATAACGCAATCAAAGATCCACATTGGTATGACGTACAAGTGAGTGACACAACGATGTTCATCATTGCTCCTTCTGCCCGGACAAAAAAATAATAATGCATTATTTATACCCGCAGCATGAACTATTTTTTTTCATGAAGCACCAACTGCGACTCTACAATTATTTTGTAGTAGGCATCTGGTTGTGAAGTTTCATCCTTTTTTTTGTTCATCAGTTCAATTAATATTTCCATGGCTTTTTGCCCCTGTATATATGGGTGCTGCTCAACCGAAGCCAGCGGCGGGTAGGCGCTGTAGGTACTAATGGGCAGATTGGCAAAACTTACAAAGCAAATATCTTTATTAATTTTCCGCTTTCTTTTTTGGGCGTACTGTATGGCATCAAGCGCTACATAATCATTAAAAGTTACGATGGCGGTGGGCTTTCTTTTTGAGCTGAGTAACTCTTCCATGGCCAGTTGCGTACCTTCTAAAGTAAGGTCGCTGTTTACCACCAGTGATGGGTCAAACTTCAACCGGCTTTTAACCATCGATTGTATGTAACCATCTTTTCTTTCCTGGCAGGCGAATAATTTTTCAGGTCCGTTAATCATTCCAATAACGCGGTGGCCTTTGTTTATCAAAAACAAAACGGCCTGTACAGTACCCGATATCATGTTGCAGGCCACATAATGTATGTCGGCCATTTTTGGTATGCGGTCAAAAAAAACTACCGGTATGCCATATTTTTTAAGACTTTCAAAATGCTCATAGTTCACGGTGTTTTTCGATATGGAAATAATCACACCATCCACCCTGTGTGTTTTCATGGTCTCCACTATTTTTCTTTCCCTTTCCTCACTGTCGTGGCTTTGGCCAAGCAGCACGGTGTAATTATTTTTCTCTGCAGCATCTTCAATACCGCTAATAGAAGTTGAAAAAAATGCCTCCGATAATTCGGGCAGGATAACACCAATGGTAAACGTTTTGCGCTGTTGAAAAAAGATAGCGGTCTGGTTAGGCTGATAATCTAATTCTTTTGCTAACTGTTGCACCCGCATTTTTGTACGCAGCCCGATATTGGGATGATCGTGTAATGCACGGGAAACGGTGGAGAAAGAAACGTTGAGGCGTTTTGCGATTTCTTTTATTGTTGCCGGCTTTTGTTCCATGGCTTAAAAGTAAAGTCTTTTTTACTGATGTAATGAAATTGAGTAAAACGTTTGCGTGCTTATCTGTGTAAAGGTTTCGATAATTTACCTGCTTATGCAAACGCCTGTTGTAACAAAAGATCATTCGCCGCTGATGCAGCAGCAACGCCTGCTTTCGCTGGATGTTATGCGTGGGCTGATAATGATTTTACTGGCGGCGGAAAGTTGTTTGTTGTATTCTTCGTTAAACGATCTTCTTTTAAATAATGCAGCCAATAGCCTGGTTCAACAATTTTTTCATCACCCCTGGCATGGCCTGCGTTTTTGGGATTTGGTGCAGCCAGCATTTATGACAATGGCAGGTGCGGCCCTATATATTTCTTACAATAGTAAAAGCAAAAAAGGTATCAGTTGGCAACAAAACTTTAAGCATATTGTCGTCCGTTGTTTTAAACTTTTTATTGGTGGTACGGCATTGCATTGCGTGTATGCAGGCAAGGTAGTGTGGGAATTATGGAATGTATTAACGCAGTTATCTGTAACCACCCTGATTGCTTATTTGATTATTCAAAAATCAGTATCCTTTCAAATTATTGTATCTGTTTTATTATTGTTACTTACCGAACTTTTATACCGGTTTGTATTAATGCCCGGCTACGATCAGCCTTTTACTGAATACAAAAATTTTGGCGCTTGGATGGATTTGGTTTTGATGGGAAAGATAAACAGCGATGGTTGGGTAACAATAAATTTTATTCCTACGGCAGCGCATACTATTTGGGGCGTACTGGTGGGCAGACTACTGATACAGCCTGTTAGTGGAAATAGAAAAATTAAAACCCTGCTTGTTGCAGCGATAATTGCTTTGTTGATTGGTTATGGATTGGATATGCT
>JANMVB010000025.1:0-1792 GCA_031392305.1 Ferruginibacter sp. | reverse complement strand
CCGGCGGGGACTTTTGTTTTTAACGACTATTCGATTTTTTGTTTCTATGCCACATGTCCGAACAAAATTTTTCTTACAAGCATCTATACGTTTTTACCAAAAATGTTTTTAAAAAGATCGGCTGTACCGATGATCATGCAGATACTGCTACCCAATCATTATTGTCGGCTGATCTCCGTGGCGTTGATTCGCATGGTGTAGCAAGGCTTAGTGGGTATGTACGTCTCTGGGAAGTAAAAAGGGTGAATGCAAATCCGGTTATAAAAGTTATTCATGAAACACCCTCTACCGCAGTGGTGGATGGCGATAGTGGTTTAGGCCTGGTGATAGCCCCATTTGCTATGAAGATTGCCATTGAAAAAGCAACGCAGGTTGGTACAGGTTGGGTAAGCGTACAAAACAGTAACCACTTTGGCATAGCAGCGCATCATGCCATGATGGCTTTGCAATATGATATGATCGGTATTGCCATGACCAATGCCAGTCCATTGGTAGCCCCTACATTTTCTATTGACAAAATGCTTGGTACTAATCCCATTTGTGTGGCTGCTCCGGCTGGTAATGCACCTGCATTTGTAGCAGACCTGGCAACTACTACTGCCGCCAATGGTAAACTGGAAATTTTGCAACTCAGAAATTTACGAACCCCCGATGGATGGGTGCAGGACAAAGACGGCAACCCTTCCAATGATCCGCATGAGTTAAAAAGGGGAGGGGCTTTATTACCGCTGGGTGGCGATAGAGAGCATGGCAGTCATAAAGGATACGCCCTGGGTGCTGTTGTTGATATTTTTTCTGCACTTTTAAGTGGGGCAAATTATGCTCCATGGGTGCCGCCTTTCCCTGCTTATGTACCGATGCCCGCACAACAACCGGGCAAAGGGATTGGACATTTTTTTGGTGCAATGCGTATTGATGCATTTCGTCCTGCTGCAGAATTTAAAAAAGATATGGATCATTGGATACAGGGTTTTCGTAACTGTAAAACAATTCCTGGCGAAGAGAGAGTATTGGTACCCGGCGATCCGGAAAGAGAGATGCATGCTGATAGAATGAAGAACGGAATTTATTTGTTGGACGCTGTAGTAAAAGATTTAAAAGAAGTGGGGATTAAATTTGGTGTTGAATTAAAGTAGAGGTTAGTTGAAAGAATCTACCCATGGTGCGTAATCTTTTAAGGTATTTAAATTTACAATCATACATAAAGTTTGACTAACACTAATGAAGTCAATAAAATTTGTTGGTTACCTCTTTTATCGCTATTACTCAAAAGGATCAAGGGACAATATTCCCTATTTCAGCACAATTTGCACTATGCCCCCTTATTTGGTTTATGCACTTTATGCAAGTACTTATTTTACTAAATAAAGTTGAGCTTCCAATAAAACATCTGATAATAATCTGGTAAATAGAATAATAATATTCTTTGTCCTGTTGCCGGTTTATTTTCTAATGCCCCAACTATTCAACCAAAGACATTGAACCACTTAAAGAAAACTATGATTACAATTGGGATAAAGTTTTTAAAGGAAATGTTTGGTTGGTAACGTATATCATACGTTCATTCGCATTAATTTTTGTGTTAGTATCCTGGTAAAAAAACCAGATAGCAAAACTTTTAATTTATGTAATCACACAAACAATAATTTATTTGGTTCTCCGGGTCTATAACAACGACTTTTCGATTATCAGGATCTTCATCCCCTCCGTCGGAGGGGCATCAGGAACTACCACTAACTGACTTATTGAAAGGAATGGGTTGTTGAGCAGCGAACAGAACCCTGAAGTGTGC
>JANMVB010000024.1:0-3498 GCA_031392305.1 Ferruginibacter sp. | reverse complement strand
GGGAAAAAATAAATTTTAGTACAAGAAATAAAATAAACAACATGCAAACAACCTCAGTTAATACAAAAACAAAGTGGGTTATTGATCCCGCTCATAGCCAAATTGCATTCCGGGTTAAACACCTTGGATTTTCAAATGTTCATGGCGGATTCAAAGACTTTGATGCAAGCATTTATACTGCAGGGGAAGATTTTATGAACGCTGAAATTAATTGTTGGTTAAATCCTGCATCAATATACACAGGAGAAGAAAAGAGAGATGAACATTTAAGGAGTGCAGATTTTTTTGATGTTGAAAAATACAAGGTAATAAATTTTACTGCAACCGCTTTTGTAAGTGGCAGTAAAGAACGCACTTACGAAATGCATGGTGAACTTACCATGAAAGGAATAAAAAACACGATCATGTTAGATGTTGAATTTGGCGGAATTATAAAAGACCCTTTTGGAAATGATAAAGCAATGCTTCAAATCAATGGTAAGATAAATCGCAAAGATTGGGGCCTGCATTGGAACAGCATCCTGGAAACAGGCGGCGTTTTGGTAAGCGAAGATGTTTGGATTAATTGTGAAGTACAATTGATAAAACAATTGTAGAAATTACAAGTAACATTTACCTGAGTGGATTGCATCTTCACTAAGTGCGATGGCCTTCAACTTCAGGTTGAAGGCCACTTTTAATATTACACTTACCTGTTATCGAGCCAGCGAAGAAAACCAGTAACTTTTTCTTTGGTAATTAGCAGCTTGTCGGTTACCGGAACAGTAAGGTTCACCAGCAACTTTCTTGCAAAATAATGCTCCACTTCTTTTATCGAATTAAAATTAATGAGGTATTGCCTGTTTAACCGAAAAAATTCATTCCCGTTTAGCAGGGTTTGAATTTGATCTAAGGAGTGACTCACAAAATATTCCTGCCCGTCAAAACATGCAATTACGGAAGACTCATATTTAACGTAGAAGAAGGCAATCTTTTCTATAGACACTGTGAAATATTTGTTGTGTTTAAAAACCAGAAAACTTTTTTTTCTGGTCGGATTTGCAAGTTTCATCAACAACTCCATGTCAAGCTCCTGTTTAACTTCCTTTTTATACCCATTAACGAATGCAGTGCCAGTAGTTAGTTGATGTTCCATATAATTGCTTTTATACTACTTATGGTTTCAAACCTAGTGCCATGTTATAATATGCTGACTTGAAAGCATTTATACAAAAATGAGAAGCCAGCTCACTGCGATATATCGTCTATCGGCGAAATCATAATCCATACTTCGCCGCTCTGTTATCTGCAAATTCTTCTATTGCTAAAAGCTATTAATTAAGCTACCTTTAGTTTATGCCATCCGAAAATAGGAAAGCAATGACAGCAAATACATTAAAAGCTGAAGGCGAAAAACGTTCAGACATAGAAATAATTGTATCTCCCCATATTCAAAAAACTTTTTCCGAAAAAGAAATTTTACAATCCCTCAGTAATGACATAGTGAAAGTGAGGAATAAAAAAGACATCCTAACTTTTATTCGTCCCAAGCTCAGACTTCTCTTTAATACAGACGATATATTTATTTGTTTTCTTGATACAATTAAAGAAACATTAAATCCGGTGCTTAGAATTGGAGGAGTAAACCGCATTGATTTACCGGGCTATGATAAAATAGTAAATACTAATTACCCCATACACGACGGGTTTATTGATAAAATATTAGAATCAAATGAACCCATTGTAGTTGATCTTTTAAAATTTTCAGATGCCAATGATTGTCTTAAATTTTTCAGCGTTTCGGGATTGGTTCAATCACTTTCCATCAGGCTAATTAACGCAGGAGAAGTTATTGGCATCCTGACCTTGTGGTCGGAGACAAGCAACTTTTTCACGGCCCGATATAAACAATTAATATCTGGCATAGCAAATCAAATCTCACTGGTAGTAGTAAATATTTTAGCCAATGAGGAAATTGCAAAAAGAGAAGAAGAGAAATCAGTTTTACTTTCGATTAGTTATAAAATTGCCGTTGTAAGAAACAAGAATGAATTGCTTGATCTGCTTAATATAAAATTAAAAGAACTATTTCCAATTAAAGGATTTGGAATTACACTATTGAATGAAGATGGTGAAACCCATAGTCCTTTTGTGGTAGATGTACATGATGAAATTAAAGATGAAGTAGAATTTAAAAAAGTAGCTAATCAGGTATATAGTATTAACGATGGGGTGTTCAACAATATCATTAATGCAGGTGATCCCGTTAGGCTTATTGTAGCTGAGTTGGCAGTTATGCCAGAAGCTCCTGCCTATGTTTATTTCTGGGAAAAATTGGGGATCAAAGAGGTTATAGGTACGCCAATCAGGATTGGTGAAACTAATCGGGGGTGTTTTATTTTACTTCATGATAACCATCAATCTGATAATATAAATAATAGCCTTCTTGAAGGTGTGGGTGGCCAAATTTCAGTTGCAATTTCCAATATTTTGGCGTATGAAGATATTGCAAATAGGGAGAAAGAAAAATCAACCTTACTTTCTATAAGTCAGGAAATTGCAGCACTCAGAAATAGAGGCGATTTATTAGATATTGTAAATACAAAATTAAAAGCATTATTTTCAATCAAAGAGTTTGGGATCGCACAAATAAATGAAGATGGAACTACCTACGGTGCTTTTGCATTAGATCTAAATGAAAATATTAAAAATCATGTTGACTTCAAGCGGGTAACTTCCGGTAAATACAATGTTAATGATAAAATATTCAGCATAATAATTGATTCGGAAGAACCCGTTTTGTTCGATGTTGACCTATTTGCCTCACAGCCAGGCATGCCCGATTATGTGGGTTTTTGGAAATCTGTAGGGCTGCAGTATGTAATAGGTATGGCAATGCGTGCAGGCGGGAAAAACATTGGATGTGCGTTTTTACATTTAGACACTCCAGGATCAATTCAAATAAAAAATAATTTACTAAAAACCGTTTGCGCCCAGTTAGCGGTAGCAGTTTCAAATATTCTGGCTAATGAGAAAGTACTTGATCAACTGAAGGAGATAAATAATTACAAACAACAACTGGAACAAGAAAAAACTTATTTAAAAGAAGAATTAGAACATACACATAATTACAGTGAAATTATAGGCGAAAGTGCTGGAATAAAAAAAGTTTTCAAAATGGTAACACAAGTTGCCTATTCTGACAGTACGGTATTAATCCTTGGGGAAACCGGAACTGGAAAGGAACTGATTGCAAGGGCCATTCATAATTCATCTACACGAAAGAACAAGTTGATGGTTAAAGTTAATTGTGCTGCATTGCCAGCCAATTTAATCGAAAGCGAATTATTTGGACATGAGCGGGGCAGTTTTACCGGTGCCATAGAACGAAGAATTGGCAAATTTGAATTAGCCAATAACGGAACATTATTCCTTGATGAGATTGGAGAAATGCCACTGGATTTACAGGTAAAATTATTACGTGTATTACAGGAAAAAGAAATAGAACGTGTAGGAGGT
>JANMVB010000020.1:0-3437 GCA_031392305.1 Ferruginibacter sp. | reverse complement strand
CATCCCACAAAGTAGTAGTAACAACATTTGTACCGTTCAAAAAAAGTTCCAGCTTACCATCTTTCGACTTTATTTCTACTTCATTCCATTCACCTACCGGCTTTACAGTTTCTTTGCTGCAGGAAATTAAATCATACAAATCGCCAGCCCTGTGTTTAATGATTTTACCATCGGGGTGGCCATCATTATCCAGCACCTGCATCTCAAGTCCCGTATTATAAGTAGCCCCATATTTTGCGGTGTCTTCATGCGTATAAAAGATTATACCGCTGTTTCCGTTGGCAGCAATTTTCCATTCAAGCTTTAAATGAAAGTTTTCGTATTCTACATCAGTTACTAAATCTCCGCCATCTTTAATGGAGGTATCAATGGAAACAGCACCGTCTGTTATTTTCCATCTTTCACCAGCCTTATCTTTTCCATAAGTATGCCAGCCGGTTGTAGATTTTCCATCAAATAATGTAACCCAGCCAGAGCTGTCGGATGTTGCTTTTGTTGTATCAGCAGCAGCACTCTCAGCCGAAGGGCTGCCTTCGGGGCTATGGCAACTGCAAAAAAATCCGGCTGAAAGCATCAGTAATGAGAATTTATTTTTCATGTTTATTTTTTTTCTTCTTCTTTAAGCAGGAAAATATACTTTACCATTTGTATCGCATCTTCTTTTGTAAGTGCCGGATGTGCAGCCATAGGTATCTGTCCCCATACTCCCTGACCGCCCTTTATAACCTTATCTGCAAGCATATTAACATTTGCTTCATTGTTCTCATACTTTTTGGCAATATCGCCATAGGCAGGGCCAGTTGAGGCTTCTCTTAGTTTGTGGCAGGTAAAACAATCTGATTTTGCTACCAGGGCGAGTCCTTTGTCATAATCAGGGTTATCCATGGGCGAGGCAGCCTTTGCCGGCTCAGCAGCTTTGTCTTTTTCAGCAGCGTTTTCGCCACAGGCAAAACAGAAAATGGAAAGCGAAAAAACTAACAGATATTTTTTCATACACTTGTATTTTGGTTATAAATTTTTTTGGAAATTAGAGATTCTTTTTATCAAAATAAAAATTATTATTTCAATTATTCTCCTAATGGGTTTTAGCGGCCTGGTTTAAATTCAATGGTTTGTAAATGTAATTTTTTTTGAACTAATTTTTTATGAAGCTCTAAATTAAATAAATATCCTATATCGAAAATTGCGATTGAGTTTGGAAATAATTGCAAGCATTAATTTTGCCCATTCGCCTTACAGCAATTGTTATAGATACTGGCGGTAATTAATTCAAAAATAATTTTATGGCAGGTATATTAGACCTGGTAGGAAATACCCCACTCGTTGAACTTAAAAGAATACCGGTAAATAAAAACGTAACCATCTACGGAAAGATGGAAGGCAATAACCCAGGCGGCAGCGTAAAAGACCGTGCTGCCTATGGCATGATAAAGGGTGCTATTGACCGTGGAGAAATAAAGGAAGGTATTAAATTGATAGAAGCTACCAGTGGTAACACAGGTATTGCCCTGGCAATGATTGCCAGTTTATTTGGTGTGGAAATAGAATTGGTAATGCCCGAAGATGCTACCCGTGAAAGAGTACTGACCATGGAAGTTTTTGGGGCCAAAGTGATACTTACACCTAAAGATAAATCGATGGAAGGTGCCATTGACTATGCAAATGCAAAGGTGGCAGCGGGGGGGTATTTAATGCTCAATCAATTTGGCAATGCGGATAACCCTGCAATGCATTACAAAACCACGGGGCCAGAAATATGGAACGATACCAATGGCAAGATCACCCACTTTGTTTCTTCGATGGGTACTACGGGTACCATAATGGGTGTTTCAAAATACCTTAAGGAGCAAAATAAGGATATACAAATAGTTGGTTGCCAGCCAACAGATGGTTCAAAAATACCCGGCATAAGGAAATGGCCCGAGGCATATTTACCCACCATATTTGATAAGGATCGGGTGGACAGGGTGATTGAACTCGATGAAAAAGATGCAAGGGTAATGGCAAAACGCCTCGCAAGGGAAGAAGCTATTTTCAGCGGTATGAGCAGTGGGGGAGCTGCTCACGCTGCAATTGAACTTTCGAAAGAATTGAAGGAAGGCATAATCGTTTTTATAGTATGCGACCGCGGCGACAGGTATCTTTCTTCAGATCTTTTTGATTAAGGATGATTCAATATGTCTGATGTATGATTTCTTAATGTCTGACTTTGAAGTAGTTTTCACCAGGTATCATTGAATGTGCTGTTTTTTTTGGAGAATGGTTCATCACGTTGTCTAATAAAAAAAGGGCCGACATCCCCGGCTCCTTTGTCTTATATTACTTTTTGGCAGGCAACAGCAACATAACCTGTATTTTGATAGTAGCCTCCAGCTAATTGCTTACATAAAAAATTCTTCGGAAATAATTTTGCCATCTTTTACTTTGTAAACACAAAGTTCTGTCATAGGCATTCTGCCCATTTCTTTCATCGTAGCATCTAAATACAGACTAAAGGCAAAACTATTGTCTGCTATTACAGGCTCCGAAATCTTAATGCTGTGTATTTCTTCTACCATAGAATCAAACTTATGCCCTTTTTCAACTATGGCGGATAAGCCCTTGGTTTCTTTTTCAAAAGCCGGCGAGGCTTCCTGTTCAATACTTACTGCATCATCAGCATACAGTTCTTTTTGTGCAGTTTCAAATTGCCCCTGTTGGCAAAGTTCTGCAAGGCGGGTGGCGATTTCTTTTGTTGTCATGATTTTTTTCTTAAAGCTAATAAAAACCCGGAAATATGTATATTAAATTATGATGATGGGTTTTAAAAAAGATGGCATATAATGTAGGAACAGGCCTGCCTGTACCTACGGGGCAGATCAAAATATTTATCTTCAATGGCAACCATCCTAAAGAAATCAGACATCCCGAAATCATGCATCAGACATATCCTAACACCTCTTTGTATTTTCAAATAATCCCCCTACCTTTGCGGCGCTAAAAAGTTGGGCAATAAAGAAGTTTTGAAGGTAGCTGCAACTTATTTAGCATATTATGAGAGTAAAATAATCATATCGAAGCAGCCCAATACTTACGGGTACACCAGCGCACACAAAACGTGGGTAAAGTTCCACATAGATAAAATGTACAAGAGTGCGACGCCAATGAAGCTTAATTGAAATTCAAAGGCCTGGTCAACAAAAATTTAACAAAAACACTTAAGGGAGCTAACCGGAAAAGGCTTACTCTTTTTTGCATAACAAATTCTTAATTTTTAATTATAATACAATGGCAGATTTACGTTATCAACGAAATTTTGGTATTGCGGCGCATATTGATGCCGGCAAAACCACTACCACCGAACGGATACTTTATTATACCGGGGTGAACCACAAAATTGGTGAGGTGCATGATGGCGCCGCTACCATGGACTGGATGGCGCAGGAACAGGAAAGGGG
>JANMVB010000479.1:0-3067 GCA_031392305.1 Ferruginibacter sp. | reverse complement strand
GCATCAAATAAGCCACCTACCCAAAGCATGGCAGGCTTTACATTGTAAAGTCCGTTGCGGGCATTTCTTGCCTGCCACCATTCGTCGTAATTGGGGTGCTTGTACAATTCGTGCCAGAATTTAATGCTGTCACCTATCATGGCAGCAAGATTTTTTACAGCGCCGGCTTTTAAATAAAATTTATAATTGTCTTTGATGGGGGTGGTAAAGCCATCGCCATAATCTTTGGTGGGTACCGGGTGCGGCTTGCCAAATGTTGGATAAAATGAAAACCCATCCATTGCAAAAAATGCACCCTTGTGATGGAAATCATCGCCGATAAACCAATCGGTTACAGGTGCCTGCGGGCTTACTGCTTTTAATGCAGGATGGCCGCTCAGTGCTGCTTCTGTAGAATAAAAGCCGGGATAAGATGTGCCGAATACGCCTACTTTCTCATTGTTGTTTTCTACGTTTTTCAACAGCCATTCAATAGCATCGTAAGTGTCGCTTGCTTCGTCGGTATCGGTATTTGTTTTTTTATTTTTGTTGAAAGGCCGTACATCTTCAAATACACCTTCGCTCATATAACGGCCACGTACATCCTGTTGTACGATGATATAATTTTCCCTGATATAGCTCATTTGATACCTGCGCCATAGAGGTATAAATTTATCCTCCCCATACGGCCTGCAGGAGTAGGGGGTACGTGTCATTAAGAAAGGATGCTTTTCAGTTTTATCTTTCGGTACATAAATGGCAGTAAATAATTTAATGCCATCCCTCATGGGTATTTGTCGCTCTATTTTTGTATAATTGTTTACAAACCATACACTGTCTTCATTTTGCGCCTGCAGCGAAACGGCAAAAAGCCAGCAACTAAATAATGCAAAGAGTTTTTTCATGTAGTATTTTTTGAATGCTCAATTTAATAAAACAAAACCACTAAAAAAATGAATACCAATAAAGAGTTGATCAATAATTTTTATGCTGCTTTTCAAAAACTGGATTACAAGGGTATGAATGCATGCTACAGCAACGACATAGTATTTTTTGATCCGGTGTTTGGATTGCTGAGGGGCGACGAAGCAAGGTACATGTGGGAGATGCTCTGTAAAAATGCAAAAGAATTTTCACTCACTTATGGAAACATTACCGAACTGGATGATGAGTATTGCACCTGCGATTGGGAGGCTACTTATATTTTTTCTAAAACCGGCAGAAAAGTGGTGAATAAAATAAAAGCAAATATGCGCTTCGCAGGGGGAAAAATTATAGAACACAGTGATGCTTTTAGCCTGCATAAATGGAGTAAGCAGGCACTTGGATTAACGGGTGAATTATTTGGATGGAATTCTTTTTTTCAACGGAAAATTAAAAACCAGGCAAAGCGCAACCTGCTTAAGTTTATTGAAGCAAAGATGGAGTAGGGTACATACCAAATTGTGGCTAACTCGTTAGTACCAAAACGAGACAAAAAAAACGGCGATAGCATTTTAATATGCTTACCGCCGTTTATAAATTATTGAATGTTGGTTATATAACCTTGGTAATCTTTATTAAATTGGTTGGTAAATGTAAGGCAATCGGGGTACTGCCGGTGCTTACTACCACATCGCCGCTGTTGATAAACCCCCTTTCCTTCAAAATATTTATCTGGTCGAAAACGATGTCATCCAGACTTTCTTCTTCCCCATAATAGATTGCCCTTACTCCCCAGCTTAAACTCAACTGGTTAATGAGTGTGCGCTCTTTACTAAAAATATATAAGGGTGCTTTGGGGCGGTAGCTGCTCAATATAAAACCGGTGTAGCCACTTTGTGTCATACCGATCAGTGCATGTGCATTTACATCCAGCGCCATTTTACAGGCACTGTAACAAACAGCATCACTCAGCAACGAAGGGGAGTGGCTTTGCGGTGCCAGTATATCGTAGCGGTCGTAATCATAAGCAGTGCGTTCTACTTCTAATATAATCTTGCTCATCATTTCTACTACCAGCGTTGGGTACAGGCCCATGGCGGTTTCGCCGCTAAGCATTACTGCATCTGCACCTTCCAGTACTGCGTTGGCAACATCCGTTACTTCACTACGGTTTGGTTTTGTACGCTCCATCATACTCTCCATCATTTGGGTAGCTACAATTACAGGCTTGGCACGGCGCATACATTTACGGATGATTTCTTTTTGTATCATGGGCACCTGCTCTACGGGTACTTCTACACCAAGGTCGCCACGGGCAATCATTACACCATCGCTTTCTACAATAATATCCCGGATGTTTTTTAATGCTTCCGGCATTTCAATTTTGGAGATCACTTTTATTTTACTGTTCCTGTCACGGATACGTTTTTTCAACTCTATAATATCCTGTGCTTTTCTTACAAAAGACAGCGCTACCCAATCAAGGTCGTTATCAATGATAAACTCAAGATCTGCAATGTCTTTTTCTGTAAGCGATGGCATGGTGAGTGCAGAGTCAGGCAGGTTAACGCCTTTTTTAGGTGTTAAAATTCCACCCCTTGTTACTGAAATCCTTACCTCTTTATCGTTCAGTATTTCTTCAACCTTTACTTCCATTTTTCCATCATCCAGAAAAATGCGTTCTCCTACCATTACATCCAATGCCAGGTTGGGGTACGACACATAAATTTTTTCCGGTGTGCCCAATATTTTTTCTGTGGTAAAAATAAACTCATCACCATCTGCCAGGTCAATGCGGCCATCCTTCAGATCGCCAACCCGTAATTTTGGCCCCTGCAAATCTCCAAGAATAGCAATATTAAACGGTTGTGTGCTGTTTATTTCACGTATAAATTCAATGATGGCAAGTTTATCTTCATACGCTCCATGCGAAAAATTTAAACGGAATACATTTACACCGGCCCTCACCAGTTCTAAAAGTTTATCATAGGTAGAACAAGCCGGGCCTACAGTTGCTACAATCTTTGTGCGTTTGATGGAATGCTGGATACCGGCTTCTTTATCCATTTGACGGTGCAGGTATTTGCCGATGTTTTTACTCATAATGTTTATTCAGGTTTTAAGCGCTTATTGAGATTTGGACTTTTCTTTATTGTTGCTTTTT
>JANMVB010000591.1:0-3116 GCA_031392305.1 Ferruginibacter sp. | reverse complement strand
CCACAGTTCGAGGTCGGGAAGCTGTAGGTCCAGTTCGCTGGCCCGTGCCATCGCCGGCAGGAAGATCGCGGCGGCCATGGCGAGCGCGAGGCTCGCCGGCGCCATCGCGAACAATCTCCGCAAGGCGTTGCCCGCGGTGCGGAACATCATCATCGGCTGCTCCTTGGAGTATTCGGTCTCTCGGGTGTCCGGCGGAATCGCCGGAGGAACACGCCGATCGGGCAGCCCGAGTGAAGCGGGGGAAACGCGGCCCGGCCGGCGGGAGATGGGATGGATCCCCTCGTCCGGCATGCACCGGCGCGAAGGACGCGGGAATCTACCCGAGCGGGTCAGGGGGCAGCAAGGCGCGGCCGGGGTGCCCGGCGGGCGGTCAGCGAACGATGACGAAACGGCTCTGCAGGCGATCACAGGATTTTTATCTTTTTTCCATTTATTGATAAGGGCATCAATTTCATCTACATTCTTATATGCCAGAAAAACATTCCCTGTTTGTGCACCGGTTGTTTTGATATGATTGATCCTGTCCTGCTCTTTTTCAGGCCTGGTAAATTCATGTTTTTTGATCAGGTCATTTTCATAATCATCCACACTGCTGCCACATACAAGCCCTGTCTGGCTTACACCATTCATTACTAATTGATAAATATAATAGCAGGCTTTACTTTCACGAAACAGTACATTCCGGCTTATGAATGCCACTAAATTTTCTTTTGCCGCTTCGTAAACAATTTGTGAATGAATATCAGTATCCTCCGGAAGGTCAATTTCGCTTTTGGTAATGTGTAAAAAACTGGCTGGATTGCCCTGTGCTTCAATCTTTGCCTCTTTACTGTTCAACACATCATAAGGACGTGAAGCCACACTCTTGGCATGCTGGGCTTCGGGGCGTAATGCTTTAAAAGGATGTATAGTAACCATTGAATAAGTTTGATAAAATAATTTAAAACTGGTTAGGCATTTGCACTTGCAAATGTCTGCATTGCATCCACTAAAACCTTCACGCTGCTAACCGGCAACGCATTATACAGTGAAGCCCTGAAACCACCCACCAGCCGATGGCCTTTAATACCAACAATGTTTTTTTCTTTTGTATATGCTAAAAATTTTTCTTCCAGCGTAACGTCATTCATCACAAAACATACATTCATTTTGCTACGGTCTTCTTTAGCTACAGTACCTGTAAACAAGGGGTTGCTGTCAATCTCTTCGTATAGCAAAGCGGCTTTTTCATTATTCAATTTTTCCACCCCGGCCACTCCACCCATTTCTTTCAACCAGCGTAATGTGAGCATGCATACATACACCGCAAATACAGGAGGCGTATTCAGCATGCTTCCTTCTTTTACATGGTTACGATAATCCATGATGGTTGGGATTGGGCGCTTAATTTTTCCCAGTATATTTCTATTTACCACCAGTAAATTAACACCGGCGGGGCCCATATTTTTTTGTGCACCTGCATATATCAGATCGAATGCATTAAAATCAATCACCCTGCTGAAAATATCACTGCTCATATCTCCCACCAATGGAATACTAACTGATGGAATTTTTTCCCATTGAGTTCCATAAATGGTATTATTGGTGGTAATATGAAAATACACAGCATCATTTGGTACTGCAAAGTCTTTTGGTATTACGGTATAGTTAGTATCCTTACCAGTGCATACCGTCGCCACATTCCCAAACAATTTTGCTTCCTTAATAGCCTTTTGCCCCCATACACCCGTGTCTGCATAAGCAGCAGTTTGTTTATCATCCAGCAAGTTCATAGGTACCTGCATAAACTGGGTAGAAGCACCCCCATGCAAAAACAGCACTTCATGAGAATCGTTTAACTCCATCAATTCTCTTACCAAAGCACGGGCCTCATCCATGATAGCCTGAAAAGTGGAAGTTCGGTGCCCAATTTCTAATATTGATAACCCGGAATTATTATAGTTAAGCACCGCTTCAGCTGCCTGCCTAAAAACCTGCTGCGGCAATATAGAAGGCCCTGCATTAAAATTATGTACCACCTGAAACTATTATTATTTTAAAAAAAATGAATTGCAAAAGTAACTTTTTGAAAATGATTTTATTCAACTAATTCTTAAAATAGGGCATATTTAAATTTTAAGGATAAGAATGGAGATTAGCGGTTTTTTTCTTATACCCACTTTAGATGTTGTTGTAATTTCAATGTATGGCATTACCATGTTAAGTGAAAAACAAAAACTTTTGCATAAGAAATATCTACCTGATTATGAAGAAGGAATTTAAATTACCGAAAAACGGGCATTACATTAATAAACCAAAGATTTACATCTTTGTATTCTCAAAAATTGATAATCAAAAATAGTCTGGCTTTTTTTATTGAATTTCTTTGGTAAGCAATTTTTCATACGTAGTTTGTTTAGGTAATAAACCCAGTTAGTAGCGGGGGTTTTTAAAGTAGATTGTTTTTGAAATAATAAAGATTTGAAAAAAGCAATTCATTATAGCAGTAAGAAAATTGCCAGAAAATATTAATTTATATTTTGTGTGGTATACAGAAAAATATTAATTGAATTTTTATTCTGATTAAACTGTTTCAGCAATGTCCCTGGAATTATCATTAACGTTTATCACATCGCCTGGCTTTTCCACAAATTCATTCATATAAATATTAAAGAGCACAATGATATAGTTTAACAGCAAAGGGCCAAATATTAAACCTATAAAACCAAATAAACTTAAACCTGCAATTATCCCTAACAATGTGATAATGGGATGTACGTCTCCCAGTTTTTTCATAATAGTAATACGGGCTAAATAATCAACATTGGCGGTAACAATTGCACTGTATAAAGCAAGGCCTACAGCAGGCCCCACATCCCCTGTTGCATACATATAAATACACATTGGCACCCATACAATCATAGTGCCCACCACGGGTAAAAAAGAAAAAATCCCTGTAAGAAATCCCCAAAGCACCACATCTTTTACACCAAATATAAAATATCCAATACCTGCCGTTACCCCCTGGATCAATGATATAAGCGGAATACCAATGGCGTTTGATTTAATGGTGATTTTTGTTTCAGCGGCCAGCAAACTGGTATTTTCATCTTTAAGCGGAATAATTTTGAAAAGTG
>JANMVB010000588.1:0-1557 GCA_031392305.1 Ferruginibacter sp. | reverse complement strand
AATATCTACAATCAACGTGGCGATGAAAAAAAAACTTCCTGCTTTTTTATTGATCAGGTTGCCATTTTTACCCACCCAGCCCAACCCTGATTTTTGGGCCCAGCTACGTTCCATTACTGGTGCGCTGTCAACAAATCCACGGCCACTTATTTCTCCAATTGTCAATCGTAATTCACCAAGAAATAGTTTTAGTTTATTCCTGATCACTTCATGATAATCATTGCCTAAAGCATATTTTGAAATATGCGGGGTGCCTTCCAATTGCTTTTCTTCTGGAAAATAATTGAGCAATAAAGTGATAACAGATTTTGCACCCGGCACCAGTTTGGCTGGGTCAATTCGTAGTTCAAAATGATTTTCCATGTATTGCATGCTGCCATGCATTCCTTTATGGAGCCAACTTTCCAGGCGCCTTGCATCGTCATCCAACTTAACAGCTTTAGCAATGCCGCAATAATCAAAGCCGTATTGTGCAGCAATTTTTTTAATGAGTGCGGTATGGGTTTCCGGTATATTCATTGCTCTTCCTCCTGGTCCTGATCCTGCAAATGTAGCTTGTGAAAAAAACGATGGGCAATGGGTGCTATTAAAATACCAATGGTACTGATGAATGCTACGCCACTAAACAATGCGTACAATGAAGCAAATACTTTTGCAGTTTTAGAGAGTGCAATATTACCAGGAAATACAGGCCCCATGCCGCTCAGGATCATTGATGCATTTAATAAACTATCGCCCCACCCAAATGTTGGAATAGTTAATTTATATCCCACAATACCAATCACCAAACACACAAACATAATGAGTGATCCCACAATAGCGTTGCTCCATAGCCTTTTGTAAAAAACATGTTTTGCTGCCAGCTTTTTTGATAAAGGTTTTTTATACATTATTTACACCCCGTTGGTATTTGCTTTTCGATTGCCTGTTTTAATGCCTGGTGCAGGTCTTTTTTTTGCTCACCCTGCAAAGTTTTCACAAAAAATATACAGGCATAATTTCTACAGATATCAATGTATGGCCAGGTGCCAAATAAGCCCGGGCTTGAAATTACGGTGCTTCCTCCTTTATCCCATTCTTCTACCCATTCACCGAGGGCATATTCATATCCTTCTGCTGCTTTGGGGGCATACTTTTTTGGGATGCCATTGGTTTGGCTTTTTTGCATGGCAGCAACAGATGCCGGGCTTAAAATTTTTTGTCCGGCAAACATGCCTTTGCCCAGCAGCATGGTAAGAAAGTTCATATAATCTGCAGCAGTTGATATTGCCCCGCCAGCCGGATTTACTGCATTTTCTTCAGTGGTAAAGCTGCTGTTCTTCATATTGAGCGGCGTAAAGATCCTTTGCTTCATTAACACATCAAATTTCTTTTTGCTGATTACTTCCAGTACACGGGCCGCAATATTTGGCCCGATGCTCCCATAATAAAAACTTGTGCCGGGGTTTGCAGCAATTTCTTTTTTTGCATAAGAATTCACTTCCTCTTCCAGTGATTCAAACTTTCGCCGGTCTAATATTTTTGCAATCACCCGCTGGTTATCTGCAATACCGGTTT
>JANMVB010000536.1:0-2442 GCA_031392305.1 Ferruginibacter sp. | reverse complement strand
CACCAGCCCGCGTAGTAGAAGAAGATGATCGAAAAGAAGAAAAAGAAAATGAAGATTTTGTAAGTGCCGAAAAGATTGAGGACCGTGAAATGAGAATGCAGGTCAGAGATCGCAGATGGCGGGATCTCAATGACAGGTATGAATGTAATTGCAGTTGTGATTACACTCCTTACAAGTATGGATACAATCATGGATATTATTACAATCCTTATTACTGGCCTTACCCTGTTTACAGCCCTGTTTTTACTACACCTGTTAATCCCAAAATTACCACGCCACGGTTTAATAATTTAGGTGGATATGGTGCAACAAACGGATACAACAATGTACCCGTAAATCCTAAAACCGGCCGGAGAGCACCGGTAAGAACATACAATAACAACAACAATAATAATAATGGTAGCGCAGTAGGTAATGTTCTAAGAAAAGTATTGGGCTCAGATAATAATAGTAACAATAATAATAACTCCAACAATAATTCATCCAACAACAACAACCGAACCTACACACCTTCTAACAATAATAGCAGCAGTTCCTCTTCTGGTAGCAGTTCTTCCGGTTCTTCATCATCTGGTGGCACCATTTCAAGGCCTCCAAGAAGCGGAGGTAATTAAACTGTAATTGATCTTTCATTTTTATTATTTATCAGGCGGGGATTTATTCGATTTCCCCCGCCCCTTAATATCTATTGTTATGAAAAAATTTATACTCTTGCCAGTTTTGTTTTTCAGCACTTTTATTTTTTCTCAAATTCCTGAAGATGTTTTAAGGTATTCATTCTATCCTCAAAACGGAACGGCCCGGAGCCTTGCCATTGGCGGCGCTATGGGTTCATTAGGCGGAGATATAAGTGCAACCTTTGTAAACCCCGCCGGACTTGGAAATTACAAAACAGGTGAGTTTGTATTTACCCCCGGGTTTTTTATGAACAATAATAAAATAAATTTTAGGGGTACGGATAATAAAAACAACAAAAACAATTTTGGATTTGGGCCTATTGGTATTGTGTTTGGCACTTCTAACCGCTATAACCCAACCGTTAGCCAGGCTATCAGTTTTGCAGTAACACAAACAGCCAGTTACAATAATACCCTTCAATATAAAGGCTATAATAATTTTAGTTCATTCAGTGAGCAGTGGGCCGAGCAGGTTGCTAAAAGCGGCGTACCCATAGATGGTGTTCTAAATGATCCGCAATATGCTTACGGAGCGGCTCCCTCTTTATATACCTACCTTGTTGATACGTTTAGGGTAAATGGAAATGTACAGGTTCGTGGTTTGCCCGAAAATATTTTAGATGCCGGCCAGGCTTTACTGCAGGAAAACACAGTGAACACACGTGGCGGTATGTATGAAATTGCTTTAGGCTATGCAATGAATAAAAATGACAAGTTTATGTGGGGTTTTGGCATTGGCATTCCCCTGGTCAATTACAAAAGCACCACCATATATAAAGAGAATGATACCTCATCCAATAAAACAAATGGCTTTGATTATTTTACCTATACAGATGAGTTTAGTACTAAAGGCGCAGGGATTAATGCAAAGCTGGGATTAATTTATAAACCCACTGAATTTATTCGCCTCGGCCTGGCAGTGCATACGCCAACCTACATGGTTAGTTTAAAAGATGTTCGCACAACCGACCTGGTGGTAAACACTGAAAATTACGAAGGCCTGCGTTCTGTTTCTTCTACCGTGTTTACAAATAATCAGCCGGGAGAAAGCAAGTACAGCATGCTCACACCCTGGAAGGTATTGATAAGTGGCAGCTATGTATTTCGTGAAATTGAAAATGTAAAAAAGCAGAAAGGATTTGTGACAGCAGATATTGAATATGTAAATCACAAAGGTTCTAATTTTTACAGCTCCAACGAAGCACCAACCCAGGATGAAAAAAATTATTATACCTCACTCAACCAGGTTATAAAAAATGAATACAAAGGCAACTTTAATTTTCGCCTCGGTGGTGAGTTAAAGTTCAACACTATTATGACAAGGCTTGGTTTTGCTTACTATACCAATCCATATAAAGATGCTGAATTAAAAGCCAGGAGAATGCTCCTGAGTGGTGGCCTGGGTTACCGCCACAAAGGTTTTTTTGTTGACCTAACTTATGTGCATTCACTTAATAAAGATGTGAGTGTTCCCTACCGGCTCGAAGACAGGGCAAATACTTTTGCCAGCATCAACAACCAGCGTGGAAATGTAATAGCCAGTGTAGGGTTTAAATTTTAACAGCTCAGAAATTATTTCGCAGTACATTTTTTTGTCCAGGCAAAGAAGCAATGATCAACATCGTGACCCGTCCTGAAAAAAGTTGACTGGTTATTAATAAATAATCCTTGTATTGGTTGACTAAGATAAATCATCCTGAATAAGGTTGATTAAAAAAGTTTTTACTTGAGCGTTGGCAAAAAAATAGTTGAGTAGCCCCCCAGC
>JANMVB010000532.1:0-2535 GCA_031392305.1 Ferruginibacter sp. | reverse complement strand
GTCGGCGAGTTCCTTGATTTTAGGATAATGTTGAAATTTTCACGTGTCCCGACGAACGTAGTGGAACTCGGGAGCCTTTTTATTCGCAGCCTTGATTTTTTTTGTTTCTTTTTTTTATCAAGAAAAAAAAGAAAATGAAGTATAACCTATTTTAAAAGCAGGTTTGCGAATGTTATAAATAATGAATCATGATTAACACAATCTTTTTATTTGTGCTGATGAGCCTGGCAACCTGGCGCATCACACATTTATTAAGCAAAGAAGATGGACCATTTCACCTCGTCTATCATTTAAGAAAAAAGGCAGGGGCAGGCTTCTTCGGGAGCCTGCTTGACTGCTTTTACTGCGTAAGTGTATGGGTAGCACTACCCTTTGGATTATGCGAAGGAAATAACTGGTGGCAAAAATTACTTTTTTGGTGGGCCTTGTCAGGGGCAGCCTGCTTACTGGAACAAGCCACCACTAATAAAAAAAACAATGGGCATGATATCCCTGATTATAAAGAAGATTAAAAATAAAAGCTATGTGCAACTGTGGAAATAAAAGGCAGCAATTTCAGGCTGCGGAATCATTTAAAACCAGCAACCCTCAAAATATTGAGGTGCCCAATAATAAAATGTGGGCGGATGTATATTTTGAATACATAGGTTTATCAGCACTTTCAGTAAAAGGAAATATTACAGGCCGGCACTATCGTTTTACGCATCCCGGCCATACACAATTGGTTGATTACCGGGATACTCACGGGATGATGGCTGTACCGGTTTTAAAAAAAGCAAATAAGATATAAATAGCAATCACCCGGCATCTACCCAGGCCTCACTCTCCTTTAATAAGCTGATAAGTTCATCTACTGCAATGGCACTGTCAATATTCCTTTTCACCACTTCTTTGCCACGGTATAAAGTAATCTTTCCTGTACCACTGCCTACGTAGCCAAAATCGGCATCTGCCATTTCGCCTGGGCCATTTACAATACAACCCATGATGGCAATTTTTACACCTTTCAAATGATTGGTTACGCTCCTTATTTTAGCCGTGGTTTCCTGCAGGTCAAACAAAGTTCTGCCGCAGCTTGGGCAACTGATATACTCTGTTTTTGATATCCTGGTACGGGTAGCCTGTAAAATTGAAAAAGCGGTATTATTGATAAACTGTTCTGTTGATGCATTCGCAATGTAATTTCTACCACTCACTGCAGTGCTTGCTGCATCATTGTATGCTTTAGATGCCATCCCCAGACAAATACCATCTCCCATTCCTTCTAAAAACAGCGCACCCGTTTCTGTTGCATAATGTACCAGGTGTTCATCTGCGATGCTCCAGTTACTGTCTGTAATAAATACCACCGGGTTCTTAATATTCCGGCTCATTAATTCTATCATCATCCGTCGCACAGCGTGCATGGCAAGTACGTTCATTGAGCTAAGGCAAAGCACTACGGTAGGATCATTTGCCAAATCATCTATATGCGTAAATGCATTAATTGCTGAACCATTATTAAAACAATCCACCATTACAAAATTTAGCTTGTCTGATGCTGATTCAGCAGCCACATAACCAATGTCTTCAAATATGGGGAAGTAAGTAGTGGTATCTTTTGCAAGTTGCCAGGTGGCAGGATAAACGATTACTTTCACGGTGCCTGGCAATGCAAAATCAAGCAACTGATTACCGGTAAAAATATAATCAGCGGCCATATCGCTAATGGACCATTTATCTGTTGCTTCGTCATAAGTATATCCCACACTTTGCAAATGTGCCGGTGTAATTTTTTCGATTTTACTTAAATCAGCAATTACTACGGGCACATGTTTTTGGCCAATATTACTTACCGAAAATGTTTCTCTCCGTTTGTATTCAAACGGTGTGTATGGAAGCGGGTCAATTATAGGAAGTATTCCACTATCAGGTTTGTGTAGCCGCTGTTGGGTGTATCGTTTTACAATATCCCTGCACACGGGTATTTCTAATTCAGGATCTTCGGTGAGGCTCACCCGTATGGTATCGCCAATGCCATCTTCCAGTAAGGTGCCGATTCCCATAGCTGATTTTATCCTCCCATCCTCACCATCACCTGCTTCGGTAACACCTAAATGCAATGGGTAGCATTCACCAAATTCGTCCATCATGTGATTGATCAATAACCGGTATGCCTGCACCATCACCAGCGGATTGCTGCTCTTCATGCTCAAAATAATATTGTGGTAATCCTCACTTCGTGCAATGCGTAAAAATTCCATGGCACTCTCTACCATTCCCATAGCTGTATCACCATACCGACTCATAATCCGGTCGCTCAATGAGCCATGATTGGTGCCGATACGCATGGCCGTACCAAACTCTTTACAAATTAAAACCAACGGGGTAAACCGCTCCCTGATCCTTTCAATTTCTTCTGCATATTCAGCATCTGTATAATCAATTTGCTCAAATTTTTTCTTATCAACATAGTTGCCCGGGTTTACCCTTACTTTCTCTACAATTTTAGCGGCAATTTCAGCAGCATTGGGCGTAAAATGAATATCAGCAACC
>JANMVB010000529.1:0-4863 GCA_031392305.1 Ferruginibacter sp. | reverse complement strand
CTCTTGAATTATTTAGCGTAATGGTTGCCCGCTTGTAATCAATTTTATCAGCTATGCCTGCTTCGTACTGGCTGGTGGCATCTTTCAGGCTTCGCTCAATCCGTATAATATTGGTGGCAGATACTTTTATCTGCTCTGTTGTTGCCAGCACATCATAGAAAGCTTTTGACACATTTGCTGCCAAATCAATTTTATCGCTGCTGGTAAGTTGCTTCGCCTGCAACCGCACATCAGTGCGGCTGCTACGTGTAAGCATTACATCCCTGTTAAAAATAGCCTGCGAAACTGTAAACTGTCCGGCAGAAGTATTACTAACTCCCAGCCTTACATTGTTACCGCCAATTACTGCAGTTTGAACAAGAAAATTATGCTGCAGGTTATAGTTGAAATTTATCTGGGGATACCAGTCGGCAAGTTTGCTTTTAATAGTGGTTTCCAGTATTTGCTCATCAATAAGTGATTGCTGTATAAGTGGCTGACGCATGATGGCGTAATCAATAGCGGCTTTCAGTGTAACTTCAGAAAGCAGGCTGTCTTTTCCAATTGTTTGTGCCTTCAATACTATGGGAGACGAAACAAACAAAATAACTATTATCAATTTTACCAGTCTCTGTATTTTTTTAAAATTCAAATTCGTCATAATCGCTTCATTAATATTATGTAGTTTTTCATAAGCCGCAAAGCGGATTTACCTACTCTCTTATTATGATGTAATAAAATCACGATGACCGGTATCCACACATTCCCAAAAACCAGGCTTTATAAATTACAATATCTTTCAATTACCAGATCTACATTGTTGCAATTGCTGTAATTCCTTTTAAATACTCATTTAAAACAGGCCCGTTTAAAGTATATGAATAATTACGGCCATCCCTTTCTGAAGCAATCAAACCTGCTTCGGATAATATCTTTATATGATGGCTTACAGAAGGCTGGGCCAGCTCTGTAACATGCATAATTTCTGCACACTGAATGCTGCCTCCCCGGGCAGACATATCCGTTAATATCTTTAGCCTGTGAATATCCCCCAATGCTTTTGATATCTTCTCCAGTGCTTTTAATTCCATACTTTTAAATTGATAGATGCAAATGTATCAATGATAAAGGGTTTACAAAAATTTGTTTGATTAGGTAAATGTTACTACAAGCCGAACTTTGCATTTAATCTAAAAGAAAAAATTATTTTAATACAGTGCCAATTATATCAATCGGGAAAGGAATCAAAATTTTTTGTCCAGGCCGGGAAGCAATGTGCAACATCGTTGTGTCACTCACTTGTACCGCATATCAATTGGGATCTTTAATTATGTTTTAACCTTACAATTATATCTTCTTTGATATTCCAATACTTCCAGCCGCAGTTGGTTATACGCAATTAATGAATTCAATAAAGACATGCTTTCTCGTCGAGCAGTTGTTGCGTCTCATGCCAACGGCAACTATTTTGATTTTAGATAAAGTTGAAATTCAGCGCTTCGGTCGTTGGTCCGGAGACGCAACGACGGCCTGCGGAGAATTTAGCCTCAGTGAATTCAATTCATGCAAGCTATCAGGGTGAGCCGCTGTTGCTTCTCCAGGCCAATTGCAAATGTTATGGTTTTACCCTGTAAGCATTTCCATATTAAAGTATAATACGAAAAGTAATATTTATCCTCGGCCCAATCGCCTTGCCAGTCTTGGGTAGCTGGTGCTCCCAAAAATGTTGGGTTGTTCCCTTCATTAATAAAAAACTTCCATTGCCTAATTCTATAGAGCGTACAATGTTTTTATCCTTGTAATTGCGTAGTTGAAATTTTCGGGTAGCCCCAAAACTAACTGAACCAATTACCGGGTTAGCACCCAGTTCCTTTTCATTATCACGGTGCCAGCCCATACTATCCTGGCCACTGCGATATTGATTTAATAAGGCTGCATTAAAATTTACTGTAGAGATAGCCTCTATCCTTTCTTTTATTTGTAATAAATCTTCGTTCCATTCCATGGGATGCATGATTATACCGGAATAACTGTATGCCTTATTTGCATCGCCATAAAATGCAGTAAGGCGAGGCTGCATTATTTGTTTGCCAAATATTTTTATTGGTTCCTGTTTCCAACTGATATGTTCTTTTAAATGATGAAAATATTTACCTGCTTCCTGCAGAGAAAATAGGTTCGGATAATAAAATGCCTCGCCATCAAATGGCAGCAGGTTCTCTCTATTTTCAAATAATGAAGATTGCATGCGGTGTTATTTATTGCTGGCTTTCCATTCAAGATATTTTTTATTCAGGCATTGCCCGCAAGGCCGGTAACCGGCATGGATAGCCGCAGATTCTGATATATTGGATAAAGATCCAAAATGGTATGCCGTACAAGTGAGTGACACAACGATGTACCACATTGCTTCTTAGCCCGGACAAAGAAAATAGATGATTGAATTTTACGCTACTTTAAACAACTCTTCAAATCAACGCCTCATACAATACTTCAATAGTATGAAGGGCTTTTCTTCCTGTACCATCCTTTATCTGGTGGCGGCAACTTGTGCCAGGTGCTGCAATGATTACATCTTCCGGCTGTTTTCTAACTGCTGGCAATAATACCAGCTCACCTATCTGCATGGAGAGTTCATAATGTTCTTTTTCAAAACCAAAAGAACCTGCCATTCCACAACATCCGGATGGAATTGTTTCTACCGAATAATTTTCCGGCAACGACATCATTTTTATAGAAGGCGACACAGATGACAATGCCTTTTGCTGGCAGTGCCCATGTAATTTGATGAGCCTTTTTTCTTTAGTGAACAATGCTTTATCAATATTCCCCCTATCAATTTCACGGGCAATAAATTCATCAATGAGAAAAACATTTTTTGCCATTTCTTTGGCAGCAGTAAAATTTTCATCATCTGCCAGGTCAATATATTCATCCCTAAAAGTGAGTATCGCTGAGGGCTCAATGCCAACCAATGGTGTATCTTCTGTTACCAGGTTGGCAAGAAGGGAAATATTTTTGTTGATGATCTTTTTTGCATCCCTTACCAAACCTTTCGAGAGCCAGGTCCTGCTGCTTTCCAAATGCTCCGGTATCACTACTTCATACCCAATTTTTTCCAATAATAAAATGGCTTTTATCCCTATTTCGGTGTCGTTGTAATTAGTAAACTCATCACAAAAAAGATAGACTTTTTTAGTGCTGCCGGTGTTCGGTTGTTTTCTTTTGCTAAACCATTTTTGTAAGGTTGTTTTATACAGCTCAGGCATTGAACGCTGTGGTGCAAAGCCCGCCAATCTTTTTATTGTATTACCGATGAAGGGGGCCTTCATCATAAAATTGTATGGGCCGGGCAGCAAGGCCCCTATTTTTGCGGAGGCAGTAAAATGTGCAATTAGTTTTGCCCTGAAAGGAACCCCATTTACATCATAATATTGCTGAAGAAATTCTGCTTTAAGTTTTGCCACATCTACATTGGAAGGGCATTCAGATTTACATCCTTTGCAACTGAGGCAAAGGTCCATCACGTCATAAATTTCTTTATGATCAAAGCGGTTCATCTTATCCGAGTTGGTAAGAAACTCACGCAGGATATTTGCCCGGGCCCTGGTAGTATCTTTTTCATTTTTGGTAGCCATAAATGACGGGCACATGGTACCGCCGGATAAATGCGTTTTGCGGCAATCGCCACTGCCGTTACATTGCTCCGCATGTTGCAGTACATCCTGGTCGTGGTAACGGAAAAGTGTGTTAAACTCAGGTGTTTGCTGGCCGGGCGTGTAGCGCAACATTGTATTCATTGGCGGGGTATCCACAATCTTATTCGGATTAAAAATGCTCTCCGGGTCCCAGGAACGTTTGATGGCTTTTAGTAATTCATAATTTTTTGCACCCACCATTTGTTGTATAAATTCTCCTCTTAATCTTCCATCTCCATGCTCGCCGCTTAATGAGCCATCATACTTTTTTACCAGGGTAGCTATCTCCGCAGCAATGTCCCTGAAAAGCTGGTTGCCTTCTACTGTTTTAAGATTGAGTATGGGCCGTAAATGTATTTCGCCTGAGCCGGCATGTGCATAGTGCACTGCATGTAACCCATACCTGGTAAGTATTGTATTAAATTCTGCGATGTATGCCGGCAGGTCTTTTACATCTACCGCAGTATCTTCAATTACGGGCACAGCTTTATCATCTCCAGGTAAATTACTTAATAGCCCGAGGCCTGCTTTACGGAGTGACCATATTTTTTTACTGTCTTCGCCAAACAATAACGGGAAATGATAACCTAAGTTTTCTGCCCGCATGTCTGCCTCTACTTTTGCTGCAATGGCAACAATTTCTTCCCGGTTGCTTCTTGCAAATTCTATTACCAGTATGGCACCCGGGTCGCCCTGTACAAAAAAGCGGTTTTTGCTTTGCTCAATATTATCCTTCGTGCATTCTAAAATATAATGGTCAATCAATTCGCTGGCGCTGGGTTTATATTTTAATGCAACCAGGTTGGCCCGCAGCGATTCATCAATGGTATTAAAATGTACACAGAGCAGACCTGTTTCCTTTGGTGGCAGCGGTACCAGGTTTAGTTTTATTTCAGTAATAAATGCCAGGGTACCTTCAGACCCTGCAATGAGTTTGCAAAAATTAAAATCATCTTCACCTGCTGTAAATGGTGCTGTTTCCAGCAGCACATCTACGGCATAACCGGTGTTCCTTCTTTCAATACTTTTTTTTGGAAATTCTTTTCTTATCTCTACCTGGTTATCGTAATTGCTTAAAATATTTCTGACGTTTTTATAAATCTTTGCTTCCAGCGTATCGCCTTCACACTTTGCATGAAAATCATCCGGCCCGAGTGTATTAAAACATACTTCATTGCCATCGCTT
>JANMVB010000472.1:0-13549 GCA_031392305.1 Ferruginibacter sp. | reverse complement strand
CCTTACCGAAGTAAACAAGATCATGGAAGGAGTGAACAAGACTCTACCAAAAGGTATTAAAACATTTGTGCCCTATTCCTCCAAGGAATTCCTGGATGCATCCATTGATAAAGTAAAGCGTACGTTGATAGAAGCATTCATCCTCGTGTTCATTGTAGTATTTATTTTCTTACAGGATTTGCGCTCTACACTGATCCCCGCAATTGCAGTGCCGGTGGCCATTTTGGGTACTTTCTTCTTTATGCAGTTATTTGGTTTTACCATTAACCTGCTTACTTTATTTGCATTGATACTGGCAATTGGTATTGTGGTGGATGACTCAATAGTAGTGGTAGAAGCCGTGCATACAAAAATGGAAACGGAGCATTTACCAGCCAGGGCAGCCACCATAAAAAGCATGAATGAAATATCAGGCGCTATCATTTCTATTACATTGGTAATGGCGGCCGTGTTTGTGCCTGTTGGTTTTATGCAGGGCCCTGCCGGTGTATTTTATAAACAGTTTGGTTTTACATTGGGTATCGCCATCCTGATATCAGCATTAAATGCGCTTACATTGAGCCCTGCGTTGGCTGCGTTGTTTTTAAAAAACAATCACCAGGCGGGAGTTAAACCAACAACTTTTAAGGGAAGGTTTTTCGGTGCTTTTAATGCAGGCTTTAATAATATCACCAACCGTTACACCAATAGTCTGAAGTTTTTAATTAAAACAAAATGGGTTGCACTAACCGGTTTGGTTGTAATCACCATCAGCACCATTGTGCTGGTAAAGCAAACGCCTACCGGTTTTATCCCTACAGAAGACCAGAGTATTTTCCTGTATTCGCTGAACATGCCTGCCGGTGCGTCTTTAGACAGGACCAAAAAAGTAGTGGAAAGAGTGGACAGCATTATTGGTACAGTGGAAGCAGTGGAAAAATCGTACAGTGTTGCCGGTATGAACATTATCACCAATGCAACAAGCCCTATAAGTGCGTTGGCATTTGTAAAATTAAAAAAGCCCGGCACAAGAGGCAAAACAGAAGACATCAATAAAATACTCGGAGAAGTAAATCAAAAATTGTCCATCATTTCAGCAGCCGATTTGTTCACCTTCACTTTACCAACCGTACAGGGTTTTGGTAACACCAACGGTTTTGAACTGATACTGCAGGACAGGACCGGAACTGGTAAACTGGATGAGCTTAGCAAGACGGCCTACGGCTTTATCGGCGAGCTGATGCAACGAAAAGAGATCGCTTATGCCTTTACCACTTTCAACACGGGTAACCCTCAATACAAAGTAAATATTGATGAGGGCAAGGCCAAACAGTTAGGTGTATCCGTTAGTGAATTGTTACAAACGCTGCAGGTGTATTACGGAAGTTACCAGGCATCAGATTTTAACCGTTTTGGTAAACAGTACAAGGTCATCATGCAGTCGGATATTGCCTATCGTGTTGACCCGGCCACATTAAATAATGTGAACGTAAAAAACAACGCAGGGCAAATGATACCGGTTAAAACACTCATCTCGTTAGAAAAAGTGTATGGCCCTGAAACCGTTACAAGAAACAATTTGTTTAATGCGGTAACCATCAACGGTATTCCCAAACCGGGTTACAGTTCAGGCGAAGCATTGATAGCGGTACAGGAAGTAGCAGAAAATTATTTGCCCCGTGGCTATGCATACGAATGGGCCGGCCTCACAAGGGAAGAGCAACAGGCAGGCTCACAAACCACCTGGATATTCATCATGTCAATCGTGTTTGTTTACTTCCTGCTGGCAGCGCAATACGAAAGTTATATCCTGCCGCTGGCGGTTATACTATCGGTGCCAACAGGCTTGTTTGGAACCTTCGCATTCATCAACCTGGCAGGCATCGAAAATAATATTTATGTACAGGTAGGCCTCATCATGCTCATTGGTTTGCTGGCAAAAAATGCCATCCTTATTGTGGAGTATGCTGTGCAGAGAAGAAAGGCAGGACTTACAATTGTAGCATCGGCCATTGAAGCAGCAAGGCTACGTTTACGCCCGATACTGATGACCTCTTTCGCCTTCATCGCCGGCCTTATACCGTTGGTACGTGCCACCGGCGCATCCGCCATGGGCAACCGTTCCATAGGTACCGGCGCAGTAGGCGGCATGCTCACAGGCGTACTCTTAGGCATCTTTATCATCCCTGTATTGTTTGTAATTTTTCAATACTTACAGGAAAGGGTAAGCGCTAAATCAAAACCTGTTACAAAGGAACTGCCAGGTGAATCGCTTGCCCCGGCAATTGGTTAAGCTGAATTAAAAAATTAAGAATTAAAAATGAATACTGCCACTCCACCGAAAATAAAAGTGATTCAAAGTAGCAGGGTATAAGCCCCTCTCTTTTGGAGAGGGGTTGGGGTGAGGTCTTTGGGTATGCAAATCAAAAACCTATAAAAATTACAATGACAGGCAACACAACAATTATAAAGTTTTTTGGTAACCCGCAGAAGCACTC
This sequence comes from Ferruginibacter sp., assembly GCA_031392305.1. Classification (GTDB taxonomy): domain Bacteria; phylum Bacteroidota; class Bacteroidia; order Chitinophagales; family Chitinophagaceae; genus Ferruginibacter. The sequence goes on along the minus strand of JANMVB010000472.1, from coordinate 11,072 downwards.
CCATCAACATCGTTGTGTCACTCCCTTGTACCACATATCAATGAGGAGCTTTAATTGTGTTATAGGTTAAAGCGGCCTGGGCCATCAAACAACCAATCAAATTCCTGCCGCAGGCAGAAAAAAATATACAAATATGAACAAGCATTTAATAACCTACATAACAATACTAACACTGGCTGTATTGTCTTCCTGTAAAGTATCAAAGGATATTGCAATACCGCAGGCGCCATTGCCTGACACATTCAGAAGTGCCGCCAACACAGATACAGCAAGCATAGCATCCATACAATGGAAATCATTTTTTACGGATGTTGCTTTGCAAAATTTAATTGACAGTGCCATCACTAATAACTATGATATGCAGGTGGCATTAAAGAATATTGAAGCAGCACAGTTAATAGTAAAGCAAACAAAGCTGGGCTACCTGCCGGAAGCAAAGCTACAGGCAGGTGCAAGCATCAACCGCCCATCCGACAATAGTTTGAACGGTTTAAGCTTAAGCCAGTTTCTGGGCAAGTCGTATGTGGAAGATTACAGCCTCAGTGCGGTACTTTCCTGGGAAGCAGATATTTGGGGAAAGATAAAAAACCAAAAAGCAAAAGCCCTGGCAACCTACCTGCAAACAGCCGAAGCAAGAAAAGCAATCCAAACCAACCTGGTTTCTTTCGTGGCCAAAGGCTATTACAATTTATTAATGCTGGATGCACAACTGGCAATAGCAAACAAAAATCTGTTGCTCAACGACAGCACATTGCGAATAATAAAACTGCAATACAATGCCGGTCAGGTAACCGCCCTTGGCGTACAACAGGCAGAGGCACAGCGTTTGGTGGCAGTGCAATTAATTCCATTGCTGCAACAAAACATAACCATACAGGAAAATGCGCTGAGTGTTTTAACTGCAGTATTGCCTGCAGCCATTCAACGTACCAATGCTATCAGCAATATTGCGTTCACCGATAACTTATCTGCAGGTGTGCCTGCTTTACTGGTAAGCAACCGCCCCGATGTAAAAAGTTATGAACTGGCTTTAAATATTGCCAATGCCAACACCGGAATTGCAAAAGCGAATATGTATCCGTCGCTTACCATTACGGCGGCTGGCGGTATCAATTCATTTAAAGCAAGTAACTGGTTCAATATTCCTGCATCACTTTTTGGAACAGTTGCAGGTGGCATTACGCAACCCTTATTCCAGCGCAAACAATTAAAAACACAATACGAACTGGCAAAAGTAGACAGGGAAAAAACAGTGCTGCAATTCAGGCAGTCGGTACTAACAGCGGTAGGTGAAGTAAGTGATGCATTGATAAAAACAGAAAAGCTAAAAGAGCAGGGAGCAATTGCCACAACAAGGGTAAATACTTTGCAGCAGGCCATCTCCAATGCTGATCTTTTGTTTAAAAATGGCATGGCCAATTACCTGGAAGTAATTACCGCACAAAGCAATACCCTACAGGGCGAACTGGAACTGGCATCACTTAAAAAAGACCAGTTAAATGCAGTGGTAGAATTGTACAGGGCCTTAGGCGGAGGACAATAATATTTTTGATAAAGCTAAATTTTTTTAATGATGGATACCAACGCTTCAACTAATCAAAATTCAATCGCGGCTGTTTCAATTCTCAACCTGGAAACAATTTTTAACCTGGGTGAAACAGGTTTTGAAGAATGGAAATTTTATGATTATCTGCAATATGAATCAGCATTTAATTACAGCATTGAATTGGATATACCCAGTGAACATTTATCAGAAGAACATCCATTAAAAAGAGGTTGGGCTGCTTAAATACATAACTGTGGCCCTGTGCCCCCTCCATGTTTCTGGCTCAAAAATCCAGGAGCAAATACATAATACAATTACTTATTTATAAAAAAACAATCATGTCAAAATTAAAAAACAAAGTAGCAATCGTAACAGGCGCTTCCAAAGGAATTGGCGCCGGCATTGCAAAAGCATATGGCACCGAAGGTGCATCAGTAGTAGTTAACTATTCTTCTGATAAAGATGGTGCTGACCGTGTGGTAAATGAAATTACCGCCAGTGGAGGCAAGGCAATTGCAGTGCAGGCAAGTGTTGCAATTGCAGCAGATGTAAAGCGTTTGTTTGGAGCAACAAAAGATGCTTACGGACAAATAGACATCCTGGTAAACAATGCCGGTGTGTTCAAATTTGAACCATTGGAAACTGTTACCGAAGAAGAGTTTCACCGGCAGTTCAACATTAATGTACTGGGGACAATATTGACGACACAACAAGCCGTATCAGATTTTGGTGACAACGGCGGAAGCATTATAAATATTGGTTCTGTTGTTAGCAGCAACCCTCCGGCTTATTCAATTGTTTATTCAGCAACCAAAGGTGCGGTGGATACCATCGCAGTAGCGTTGTCAAAAGAACTGGCAGGAAAAAACATCAGGATAAACACCATTGCACCGGGCGGTGTAGAAACAGAAGGTACACATACCGCCGGTATCATTGGTGGCGATTTTGAAACACAAATGGTTGCAGGCACACCATTGGGCAGAATTGGCCAGCCAGATGATATTGCAAAAGTAGCCGTGTTCCTTGCTTCGGATGATGCAGGATGGGTAAACGGCGAAAAGATAAATGTATCGGGTGGATTAAGATAATAAGACTAACCTTTAATACATGTAAATAAAAAGCCTTCCAGCACCTGGGAAGGCTTTTTATTTATGTTAGTTATCTCAAATAAAATTTTAAAAATCATTGAGATGTTACTGATTTTATTTGGCTAATCTGTTTGGGCCTAACTGATTTTTTAATGATAGGCTAAGATTAAAATAGTACAATTATTTGACCATAAATTGTTATGATTTATTCTTCCTAAAAAACTAAGTTTACATCCGGAACCGGTTATCAGGAAGGAACAATGAACGGTTGTAACGCTACAATAATATTGCTATCATGAAAAATCTGTATTGGCTGTTAGTCTATGTTATCAATCAACACCATGTCCGGGCTTATCCTATTTTTGCATTATCTAATCTTCAGTGGGTGTATTCAAAATTGTCACTGGCTGGTGGGCACACCAGCAAGTGCAGCCAGCCGTGGCCGGTGTCCTCACTGGCCACTTCCTTTATTAGAGTGACAACAATTTTCAATGCACCTTCTTCAACGTTCAATCAAATATTTTTAGTAATAAATAAAATGACTAATTCAAAAAGCTTATTTAAATCATTTTAAATACACTTTTTGGAATGTGCCTAAAATATAAAAAGATGATAAAGAAATTTTTTGTTTCCTGTGTTTTAATTGCCACAACATTTGGAGGTTTGCTTGCCCAGGAAGATCAAAAACTCTGGTATAAAAAACCTGCTAAAGTGTGGACAGAAGCCTTGCCTGTTGGTAATGGCCGGCTGGGTGCTATGGTGTTTGGAGGTGTAAACGAAGAACTGATTCAACTAAATGAAGGTTCTCTATGGAATGGCGGCCCGGTACGGACCAATGTAAACCCGGGTGCTTACGAAAATTTAGTACTTGCGAGAGAAGCCTTGTTTAAAAATGAAGATTATGCGAAGGCTTATGAATATTCGAAAAAAATGCAGGGATATTATTCTGAATCTTTTCTGCCTTTGGGCGACCTGGTAATCAGCCAACGGTTTAAAGATGCTGCGGCTTCATCCTATTACCGTGACCTTAATATAAAAGATGCCATTGCCACTACGCGTTTTAAAATAGATGGCATTGAGTTTACCAGGCAGATAATTAGCTCTGCACCCGACCAGGTAATTGTTATACGGCTTACTGCAAATAAACCCGGCCAGTTGAATTTGAAAATAACTACTAAAAGCTTGCTGAAATATCAGCAGTCAGTAATAAGTAACAGCGAAATAGCCATGAAGGGAAAAGCTGCTTCTCATATTGAACCAAGTTATATCCGTTCCGATAACCCAATAACGCAGGATGATCCCAACGGGTGCAGGGGCATGCGTTACCAATGGCGCATAAAAGCTACCAGTAAGGCAGGAACAATCACCTCCGATACCAGCGGCATAACTGTTAGTAATGCAACCGATGTACTGGTATTTTTTTCAGCCGCTACCAGTTTTAATGGCTTTGATAAATGCCCGGACTCTGAAGGAAAAGATGAAAATAAACTGGTAATACAATATATAAATGCTGCAGCAAAAAAGAACTGGCAGGTATTATTAAATAATCATCTTACTGATTACCACAAATATTTTAACCGGGTAAACTTTCTGCTTGCAAAACCTGCGGACAATAAAAATGCCGCATTGCCAACCGATGAACGACTGATCGGGTATGCAGAGGGAAAAAAAGACCCATCTCTTGAAACCATGTATTTTCAATATGGCCGGTACCTGCTTATTTCAAGTTCTCGTCCGGGTGGAGTGCCTGCCAATTTACAGGGTATCTGGAATAAGGAATTAAGGCCACCATGGAGTGCCAACTACACCACCAATATAAATGTGCAAATGAATTATTGGCCGGCTGAGCCAACCAATCTTTCGGAAATGCACCTGCCCTTTATGGATTTTATTGGCAATACCGCTGTTACGGGTAAAGTAACTTCAAAAGAATTTTATCATACCGGTGGCTGGGCTGTGCATCATAACAGCGATATCTGGGCGCTTTCAAATCCGGTGGGTGATATAGGTAAAGGAGATCCGATGTGGGCCAACTGGACAATGGGCTCGCCCTGGCTTGCACAACATTTATGGACGCATTATGAGTTTACAAAAGACAAAAAGTTTTTGCAAGAAAAAGCCTATCCATTAATGAAAGGGGCCGCCCAATTTTGTATTGATTTTTTAGTAGAAGATAAAAATGGTTACCTCGTAACCGCACCTTCCTTTTCGCCTGAAAATAATTTTATTGATGACAAAGGCAAGCAGGGTAGTGCATCCATCGCAACTACCATGGATATGTCAATCATCTGGGATTTATTTACCAACCTGATCGATGCATCAAAAGAGCTGAATGAAGATGCAGATTTTCGTAACCTTATCATTGCCAAACGAAATAAATTATATCCGCTGCACATTGGTAAAAAAGGCAATTTGCAGGAGTGGTATAAAGACTGGGAGGATGTAGATCCGCACCACCGCCATGTTTCGCATCTCTTTGGATTGTACCCCGGCAGGCAGATTGCACCCATCACCACACCGCAATTTGCAGAAGCATCCAGGAAAACACTGGAGTTGCGGGGAGATGATGGTACAGGCTGGAGCCTTGCCTGGAAGATTAATTTTTGGGCCCGGTTACTTGATGGCAACCACGCCTATACAATGATTGGTAAACTATTGCACCTTACCGGCCAGGAAGGCACCAATTATGCAAATGGAGGAGGCTCTTATGCAAACCTGTTTGATGCCCATCCACCATTTCAGATTGATGGTAATTTTGGGGGTATTGCAGGTATGGCGGAAATGCTATTGCAAAGCCACCTGGGCGAACTGCACCTGTTGCCTGCATTACCGGATGCCTGGAAGGAAGGATCGGTAAAAGGCCTGAAAGCAAGGGGCAATTTTGAAGTTTCCATCACCTGGAAAAACAAGCAGTTAACTGCTGCTGTTATTACTTCCGGCTCCGGCGGCGTTTGCAAAATACGAACATCAGTTCCGGTAAGTATCCCTGGCATTAATGTCAAATCTGTAGCAGGTGCAAATGGTTATATTATTTCATTCATTACCGTAAAAGGAAAATGGTACAATATAATTCCGGCGAAAAACTAAAACAAAAGAAGCAGTGAAATTTAGAAGCTGTTTGTGTTATTTATTTTTGTTGCACCGGCAAGGAAGCAATGGTCATCATCGTTGTGTCACTCACTTGTACTGAATACCAATTGGCAACATTTCAGACCATTATACCAATAAGAAAAAATAACTTAAACAGTTCCATAAAAATTAAAGTGGGCACAAACTTAATTAAGGATACAGGTCTTAAAACTGTATCCTTTTTTAAAGTTGTGTTATAAGATGGCAGTTGTAAGTTTGCATTTAAAATATACCTGTGGCAGATATTAAAATAAGCTGCGGCCAATTATTAGTTCATTATCTTGTCAAAATCGGTGTGGGAAAAGTTCCCCATAGGTATGACGTACAAGTGAGTGACACAACGATGATGACCATTGATAAAATGCTGGTTAAAAAAATACTCTTGCGGCATGATTAATTTTCAGAACGATCAAAAATTCAATGCCTATGCCACAAAAAATTCAATTTTTAATAAACCAAAGATAAATTTCAGTGCTGCACCTTATTAATTGGAGTAATAAAAATTCAACAATTATAAAGTAAACCTCCATTACAAACTCAATACTATTATGCATTTTTTTGGAAAGATATTATTGGTGACAACCAGCCTTTTTATTGCACAGCAAAAAAACTCTTTTAGCCAGGTTGCACAAACACCACCCATGGGATGGAACAGTTACAATTGCTTTGGCAGTGCCGTACACGAAGATGAAGTAAAAGCCAATGCTGATTATGTTGCTAAAAATTTAAAGCAGTATGGCTGGCAATATGTGGTGGTAGATTTTTTATGGTCGTACGATAACCCGGTAGGCAGTTTAATTGGGAACCCATTTCAGATGCAGTTGCAGGATGGCTCTTTTGTACCCTGGCTAACGATGGATGAATTTGGAAGGTTAACGCCACAACCAACAAAGTTTCCATCAGCTTTTGGTGGCAAAGGATTTAAGCCGTTAAGCGATTATGTGCATGGCCTGGGTTTAAAGTTTGGTATTCATGTTATGAGGGGAGTTCCACGGCAGGCAGTTTGGGCTAAATCACCAGTGATGGGTACCAAAGGTATTACTGCCGATATGATTGTTGACACCAGTTCAAAATGCCCGTGGATGAACCACATGTATGGATTGGATATGAGTAAACCGGGCGCACAGGAATACCTTAATTCTATTTTAAAATTGTACGCATCCTGGGAGGTGGATTTTATTAAAGTTGATGATATTGCACGGCCTTATCACACTGCTGAAGTAGAAGGGTATGAGAAAGCAATTGCAAACGCAGGCCGGCCAATGCCATTAAGTATTTCTCCCGGCGAAACAGCCTTGGCTGCCAAAGACCATGTAAAGCAGCATACAAGTATGTGGCGCATGGCCGATGATTTTTGGGATAACTGGGAGATGATACTGCACATGTTTAATTATGCAAAAAGCTGGGAGGGTACCGGTGGCCCGGGTCATTGGCCGGATTGTGATATGATACAGATTGGAAAACTTAGCAAACGTGGCCCTGTTGGCCCTGAACGTTACAGCCGTTTTAATGAAGATGAGTTGTATACACACATGAATTTCTGGTGCCTGTTCCGTTCACCGTTAATGCTCGGTGGCAACCTTCCCGAGAACAGGGAACTGGAATTAAAATTATTTACCAATGATGAAGTACTGGCTGTAAATCAAAAAGGTGAAAATCCAAAACAGTTGTACAAAAAAGATGGCAGCATGGTTTGGGTATCGCAGGTAAGCGGCAGTAAAGATTTGTACGTTGGCATGTTTAATATCAGCGATTCAGCACATGATATATCGGTTGATTTTGCCAGTTTAAAATTAAAAGGGAAAGTTACAGTGAGGGATTTATGGAAGAAGGCCAGTGTAGGGGAATTTAAAAAAATGTATGCTCAAAAAATTAATCCTCATGGTTCTCTTTTATTGCGCTTGTCGGTAAAATAAGTAAGGTAAGTAATAACCATCCGGATTAAAATCAACCAATAACCCAACCAAAAATGTATAAAAAATACAGCCTTATAATTACTGTTATTTTATTGTTTGCTGGCATTGCAAACAGTCAGCAAACCCATAACCTGCGGTTCGATTCTTTCAATATTATAAAGCCTGGTGCAACTTTAACTCAGGTATCCAATCAATTTAAATTTACAGAAGGGCCGGCTGTTGATAAAAAAGGAAACATCTATTTTACTGATCAGCCCAATGATAAAATATGGAAGTTTGATATAGATGGAAAACTATCTGTTTTTATGGATAAAACTGGTCGCTCAAATGGGTTGTATTTTGATAAAAAAGGAAGGTTGATTGCATGCGCTGATGAAAGAAATGAACTTTGGCAAATTACTCCAAAGCGCAAGGTGAAGATTTTATTAAATGAATTTGAGGGACAAAAGCTAAACGGACCAAACGATTTGTGGATTGATAACAAGGGCGGTATTTATTTTACCGATCCATATTATCAACGGGATTACTGGACAAGGAAAAAGCCAGACCTTAAAAGTCAGAACGTTTATTATTTGGCCAAAGGAAATAAGGAAGCAGTTATTGCAGACAGCTTACTGATGCAACCTAACGGTATAGTAGGAACGCCGGATGGAACCAGCTTACTGGTGGCAGATATACGGGCAAATAAAACATACAAATACCGGGTAAATAAAGATGGAAATTTAAGCAACCGCCAGCTTTTTATAAACCAGGGTTCAGATGGTATGACGCTTGATAACCAGGGCAATCTTTACCTAACCGGAAAGGGGGTAACCATCTATGATAAATCAGGAATATTAATTGGAAACATCCCTGTTCCTTCAAACTGGGTTGGCAATATTTGTTTTGGAGGTAAAGATCGTACAACGCTCTTCATTACTGCATCCGAGTCTGTATATACATTGGAAATGCAGGTTAAGGGAGTCGAATAAAGAATTTTTTATGTACAATCTATTTGAATTTATTATTTTAAATACCAGCAGTAGTATTTCAAAGCATCATCGTAGTGAATATGATTTTGTCATTTATGCTACATACAAAGTGGCAACATTTTAGACCATATAACCAATAAGAGAAAATTAACTCAATCAGTGTATCAAATTAAATTTCTAAATGGGTTAATCATTTTGAGGTACTCTAAAAAGCTTCATTTTCAAATCAAATAACTTGGAAATGTTCTAACATGGAAACCTAAATCTTGGAGATGATTTGAATAGTAAAAGAAATGCCTGCAAATAAATAATTTGCAGGCATTATGTGTTTTAAAAACACTTATTCGTCGGGATGGCAGGATTCGAACCTGCGACCTCCTGGTCCCAAACCAGGCGCGATACCGGGCTACGCTACATCCCGAACTTTAAAAGCTTACCATTTAATATTTACCCTTATTTGAATAAATACCATTGGGATTGGCAATAATTGTGTAAGAACTTTTTGCGGAGAGAGTGGGATTCGAACCCACGGTACAGTGTTACCCGTACGACGATTTAGCAAACCGTTCCTTTCGGCCACTCAGGCATCTCTCCTACCTGCCCTAACTTTATTAAGGGGTTGCAAAAATACACTTCAACAACCGAATACCCAAAACAAAATGCGAAATATGTATAAATAATTCTAAAATATAGATGGAGCCTCGATTTGAAAACATTTATTGATGTTATAATACACGCCATATTAGGTGAGCAATGATGCTCATTGGTATGCGGTACAAGTGAGTGACACAACGATGTTTAATCAGGGCTCTAATGTTGGGACAAAAAAATAAAAAACATGCATTTTAAATTACCAAAGGCAAAGGGTTCTGAAACTGTATAAATAAAAAATCCGGACTCAATAAGATTCCGGATGTTTTCAATATCTGCATTTGAATAATTTTACATGGCGGCTAATTGTACTTTTTGCTGTAGTTCAATTACACTTTCTTTAAATTGAGTATCTGTATCCATTAAATCTTTTACTGTTTGGCAGCTATGTATTACTGTTGTATGGTCTCTGCCACCAAAATGTTCTCCGATTGTTTTAAGTGAATTTTTTGTAAATGCTTTAGACAGAAACATGGTTATTTGCCTTGCCTGAACAATTTCTCTTTTTCGTGTTTTTTGTAACAATTTATCATAAGGTACATCAAAGTAATCACACACCATTTTTTGTATGGCGTCGATGGTGATTTCTTTACTTGATGATTTTACAAAATTTCTTAACACTTTTTTTGCCAATTCAAGGTCTATTTCTCTCTTGTTCAGCGAAGATTGTGCCAACAATGATATCAGGGCCCCTTCAAGTTCTCTTACATTGCTGTTGATATTATAAGCTATATACTTCACTACCTCTTTTGGCATCTCAAGCCCATCAGTCTTCATTTTTTTCTCTAATATCTCTATTTTGGTATCGTAATCAGGTACCTGCAGATCGGCGCTGAGCCCCCAGCGGAAACGGCTAAGCAAACGTTCCTGCACACCTTCAAGATCTTTAGGAGGTTTATCACTGGTTAAAATTAACTGCTTGCCACTTTGGTGTAAATGGTTGAAGATGGAGAAGAATGCATCCTGTGATTTTTCGGCACGGTTAAAAAATTGTACGTCGTCTATAATCAATACATCTATCAACTGATAAAAATGTATAAAATCGTTGATAGCTCCGTTGCGGCCGTGATCGATAAATTGATTGATGAATTTTTCGGAGCTTACATACAGTACAACTTTATTGCTATGTAACCGCTTTACTTCATTTCCTATTGCTTGGGCAAGGTGTGTTTTTCCTAATCCTACTCCACCATATATCACTAAAGGGTTAAATGAAGTAGTACCTGGTTTTTCTGCAACTGTTTTACCTGCTCTTCTTGCCACCCTGTTGCAATCACCTTCTATAAAATTATCAAAAATGTATGCATGATTTAATTGCGGATCTATCTGCATCTTTTTAAGGCCAGGTATAACAAAAGGATTTTTGACTGGATTATTTATGACTAAAGGAAAATCCATTTCATTGTTTGAGTATGATTTAAAACCGTGGCCAGGTATATCCATTGTTAGTGGCTTATTTTTACTATTGCCACTATCTACCATAATCCTATATTCTAAACGGGCATCTTTACCTAATTCTCTTTTTAATGTTTTTGCCAGTAAACTAATATAGTGTTCTTCAAGATACTCAAAAAAAAACTGACTGGGTACCTGAATAGTTAAAATCTTATCCTTTAATGAAACAGGCTTAATTGGTTCGAACCATGTTTTATAATGCTGCCATTCTACAATGTCTTTGATTATCTCTAAACAATTAGTCCACACTTTATCAAAAACTTTATCCATTATTCCTTAAGCAATTTTTATATTGAGTAAATATTATTCTGTAAAT
>JANMVB010000409.1:0-2118 GCA_031392305.1 Ferruginibacter sp. | reverse complement strand
GATATTAGATATCGCCACCAACGCCTAAAGAAGCTTTTTGACTTTGAGATGGTATTTTTATTTTCGGCAGTGAGCACGTTCACAAATTAATTGCGTTGTAAGATAAATTGGTTCAGCGTTAATTTCAGCAGATTAACTTTTTTCTATAAACCTGGTTTTAGAAAACTATTGTAAGTTAAATTTTTATTGTCCGGACAAAGAAGCAATGTGGTAAATCGTTGCATCGCCCTCTTGTACTGAATACCTATGTGGAACTTTACCCACAAAATAGAATGGGTTAAATGCCATTATAATGCTTCTCCTTTCATTTCTTTAATTTTGTGCCAATGCAAAAAATTATCTTCCTCCTGGCTTATCTATTCCTACATGTTGGTTCAGTTTTATTTGCCCAATCATTGCCTGTTTATTACAAGGGAGCTATCAAAGAAAAAAAAGTTGCACTACAGCGAAACATCATCCAAAATACGATCATTAAAAATTTATCACTTCCCTTGAGCGAAGAAACTGAAGAGAACTGGGCTGATGCTTTTTGGGGAATGGAAATATTACAATACAAATCGCCCTTTACAGATGGGCGGGTGCACAGTGCTTTTGATTCTATTGAAAAACGAAGTGCTTTTTTTCAAAGGGCTTTGCTTGAACTGTTATATGCAAACTATGATGGCCGTTTTGTAAAGCAGGTAGTTTTGTTGATGAACAAGGTTACAGACATTAAAATTTATGCCATGTGCGCTGAGTATATTATACACCATTCCATCAGCCAGTTGCCTCAAATAAAACCGGATGAAAAAAAGCAACAACTGGTAAAGAATGAAAAAGATGAAGCCATAGCCCGGCAATTATTCAACAGGCTCCGCAATAAAAATAAGCAACCCGCTTGCATTTTTATGGAGGATATTACCAGGAAAGATTTTTTTCAAAACCAAACCATCCTGTTTAGTTTTCAAAGAAAGAACCGCAATTACCCCGGCATTGCAATCGTAAGAGATTCTGCAGGCAATTTTATTTTGGACGATAACGGCAATATTTTTTCGGTACCCCAGTTGGCAAGAAGCATCAGCAATATGCCCGGCTACCTCACCAACGGAAATACACCTCAGGGTATTTTCAGGATGTATGGATTTGCTGTTAGTAAAAGCAATTTTATTGGCCCATCTGCCAACATACAATTAACCATGCCGTTTGAAACAACCCCTGCACATTTTTTTAATGACTCTACCATTACCGATACGGTATGGACGGAGAAGTGGTATAAAAAATTATTACCTGGCAAACTAAAAAATTGTGATGCCATGTTGGAATCTTTTTATGCAGGCATGGCAGGCAGAACAGAGATTATTGCACACGGCACCACAGTAAATCCTGAATATTATAGCGGCCAGGTTTATTATCCTCAAACACCTACTATGGGCTGCCTGTGCACAAAAGAAATATGGAGTGAAGCCGATGGCAAAAGATTGTACAGCGACCAGGAAAAACTGGTGAATGCTTTACAAATGGCAGGCGGTGCACATGGCTATTGCGTTGTAATAGAAATAGATGATGCACAAAAGCCGGTTAGCATAGAAGAAATATTACCCTGGTTAAAAAACATCGGGCAATGAAAGCAGACATTAAAAGCCGGGCAGATATAGAAACCCTGATTGTTCATTTTTATGAAAGGGTGCAACCTGATCCGGTGATCGGTTTTATATTTTCAAAAGTGGTAGATATGGATTGGGAAAGCCATATACCAGTGATTGTAGATTTTTGGGAAACCATTTTATTAGACAACCCCGTTTACAAAAAAAACGCCATGGAAGTACATTACGGGTTGAACAAAAAAATTCCCTTACAAAAGATTCATTTTGAAACCTGGCTGGTCTTGTTCAATACAACGGTTGATGAACTATTTGAAGGTAAAATTGCAACCCTTGCAAAAACCAGGGCCAAATCAATAGCTGATGTAATGTTATTTAAAATGACCGGAACCAATAATCAAAAATCGTTGATGTGATGGAAATAACCTGGAAATATACTTCGTTCAGTGATTTATCTATAGAGGAACTATACGCAATTATGCAACTTCGCAACGAGGTTTTTGTGGTGGAGCAAAATTGTGTGTACCAGGATGCTGAT
>JANMVB010000238.1:0-4842 GCA_031392305.1 Ferruginibacter sp. | reverse complement strand
TAAATGGCAACCGTAAAATTCACTTATGCATTAAAAAGATTCTTCCCTGAGTTGCATGACATTCCGGCCCAGGGAAATAGTTTTACGGAAATTTTTAAAGATATAGATGCAAGATATCCCGGTCTTAGCAGCTATTTGCTCTATTAAAGCGGAAGCCTTCGCCGCATGGTAATTATTTTTTTTGATGGTAAATTGATCAGCGACCGTAATAATTTAAGCGATCCCATTTCTTCCACTAGCGAAATATATATTATACAAGCCTTGTCAGGCGGATAAAACAATTGCAGATGAAATCAACACTTCTCTTAGGCACCCGTAAGGGGTTTATTGCATATCGTTTTAGCGATGGCAAATGGCATACAGAAAATCTTTCTTTCGAAGGCATTCCGGTTTCCATTGCCTGGGCCGATGAAAGAAACGGCACCTGGTGGGCCTGTCTCGATCATGGGCATTGGGGAGTAAAACTGCACCGCTCTGCTGACAGGGGAAAAACATGGGAAGAGTTAGCAGCACCTGCATATCCTGAGGGTGCAGAAATAAAAGATGGTCTTCCTGCAACCACACGTTATATATGGGCTATGGCACATGGTGGTAAAAAATTTCCTTCACGATTATGGCTGGGCACCGATCCAGGTGGTTTATTTCTAAGCGAAGATGGCGGCAATAGTTTCGGCCTAGTGGAATCATTATGGGATCATCCCACACGCAAAGAAGGATGGTTTGGGGGCGGCCGTGATCAGCCCGGCATTCATTCCATCGTAGTTGACCCAAGAAATGAAGAAAGAATTCATATTGGTATAAGTTGTGCCGGCGTTTTTGAAACTACAGATAGCGGCAGCACCTGGCATATACGCAACAAAGGGATGCATGCAGATTTTCTTCCTGATCCCAATGCAGAAACCGGCTACGATCCGCATATACTTGTTGCCGCTCCCTCCCATCCTGATACATTGTGGCAGCAAAATCATTGCGGCATTTTTTATTCTACAGATGCTGCCCTCAACTGGCAGGATGTGGGACAAACTGAAGGCCCTGCAAGGTTTGGTTTCGCCATTGCTGTAGCAGAAGACGATCCCCTGCAGGCATGGGTAGCGCCTGCCAATAGTGATATGACACGTACCGCCGTTAAAGGCGCTCTTTGTATTTGCAGAACCGATGATGGCGGAAAAACATGGATACAACAACGAAATGGATTGCCGCAGCAGGATTGCTTTGATATTGTTTACCGGCATGCACTTGCACTCTCAGGTAATGCATTGGCATTTGGCACCACCACCGGTAATTTATTTTTCTCTGCTGATAAAGGTGAGAACTGGCAAACGCTGAATAATTATTTACCCATGGTGTATTCGGTTCAGTTTGCGGATTGAGGATTATCAGGCCACTTTTTTTATGTGCTTTTATATGCTGGCTCCACTGCCTTAAAGTTTAATACCTTTTTTTTGACAAGCATTGGTACAATTGGCAGCATCGTTGTGTCACTCACTTGTGCCGCATACCTATGGGGAGCTTTACTTTCGTTATAAATTAATCGTAAGTCCCTTTTTATGCTGGTTCTGCGCCAGGTGGTGGTGGTTAAAAAGAAACCGCCGCTATCACAGAACACCTGGGCAAAACACTTAAGCCTGTTGAGAATTATTTAACAAAACCGCCCTATATTTACAACTTAAAAGTACCTATGAAATATAACCTGTTAACAGCTATTTGCCTACTATTTATTTTTAGCGGCTGCAAGAAGGAAGGAACCAATTGTTCTACTGATATTCAGCTTACTTCTACCAACCTCTCACCCACTGCTGGTGAATCTTTTACATTAACTGCTTTAAAGGTTTCTGATAATGACCTCTTTCAGTGGTCTGGTCCCGGTAATTATAGTAGTGCCCACGGCAATTCACTTACTGTAGATAATCCCGGTTATTTAGACCGTGGCTGGTATTACTGTAATAAAAGTAATACGGAGTGTGGACAAACTATTTACGACAGTATTTTTATTGACCTGAAACTGAGACAGGGTACAGCACCCTGTACATCTACAAATAATTCCCTGAGCGGTGGTGGAATACCCAACACCAGTTTTTATAGGGTAATCAAAAATTATGACCCAACCTTTAACGGTAAGGCATTGTATGGTACAGCAAGCACGGGTTACCCTACTGATTTCAGGGTGCTGTTTAATTCTAACAACGGTAACACAGAGCCTTTGGATGGCATTTATACTACCACAAATGCAATTATTTTTAGCCAGACCGATCCGTATGTATGGATTTCTTTAAGCTTTGTGTACGGTGGTCAATTTTTTCACTGTCACCCAAATAAGGATGTTTTTGTAAGTCATGTAAATGGAAAACTCTCTGCCAGTTTTTGTAACATACCTTTTTCAAACGGCACTTACATAATCAACATTTCAGGTAAGCTAACAGAGCAATAATCGTTTACCTGTTCTCTTCGCACACGGGGCCACATATTTTTTTTATCGGCGGGATTTTCATAGCATACTACTCAATTATACATCTGCATCGTGATACCCGATGGTGTAGAAGTTTAATACATTTTGTTTAACCAGCATTGGTACAAGTGGTAGCATAGTTGAAGCTTGTCTCGTCAGCAATGACGAGATCACTCACTTTTACTGCATACCTATGTGGAGCTTTAATTGCGTTATAAATAAATCGCAAATGCTTCTTGTTGTTCGGCTTTTATTTAAATACTGAAATTAGTGCCGAAAGAGGAAATTCAATCTGGCTTTTTAAACTGCTATTTAGTTATCAAAAATCTCTGCGTTATTTTTCCACCTTCCTGATCGAAAGCATCTATTATAATGTAAGTATTTGCATTAACGCCTGTTACCAGGTATGAGAAATCATATTCATTTTTGTTTTTTGCAGTTGACTCATCAACTAAAAATGAAGTCGTTTGCCCTTCTTTGGTTAATACTACTTTGGCGAGCCGTACTTGTGAACTAATATGGCCGGTGATAGTGTATTCTCCACTGGAATTTGCTGCACCCTGGAGATTATTATTAGTAAAAGTAAGTTGAGGATTGGTGCTATCTTTTTTACAAGACACCATAAAAAACATGGCTATTACAGCCGTAAGAAGGAAAAGTTTAGTTTTCATATTTGAATAGTTAAGATTTAAAAGTGAAACGACCAATGTTTTTTTATATTGTAATATGACATAAAGAATATATAAATTTATTTACTGCAGTAGTCACAAATAAAATTACAGAGCGGAGTTTTGAGCCTGTGGAGAATAGGAAAATATTTAGCAGGCTTCTTTGTCCCCATGTTCGGATTCCTCCCCCGCCACGGCTTTAGAAAGCAGATTGGTTCGTGTGCCAAAAACCAACGAGGGAAAGAAGAAGCTGGTCATGCACTCAGTGCACCTGATGTGGGTGGAATGGTTACTAAGAGAGGTTGCAAGTTATAAGTTTTAAGACCCGCTTTGAAAGAGGCGGTTTTTTTATTTTTAATCTTCGATAGATATTCCATGCCCCGGAGGTATGGCATATGTCATTGCGTTTCGGTTACTAAAATTACAGTTCACAGAATTATTGTTTCGGTTTATCATAAAAAATAGCAACTCATCCGGTTTAGTATTTTAAGTAAGGATACAAAAAACCAACTTTGTATTGTTGATTTAATCACCAATAAAACATTTATCTATGAATATTCAATTACGTGCTGGTCAGGCAGCAGATGCTGATGCCTGCGGGGTTATCTGTTATGAAGCATTCCGAAACATTGCAACGGAACATAATTTTCCACCTGATTTTCTAGCTCCGGAAATGGCAATAGGGCTAATGAATTTCTTGTTACACGAAAGCAGTATTTATTCTGTAGTAGCAGAGGCCGATGGACAAATAGCAGGAAGTAATTTCCTCTGGGAAAGTGATCATATTGCCGGAGTAGGCCCCATTACCATTGATCCTACATTTCAAAATTCTTCTATCGGGAGAAAATTGATGGAGCAGGTACTACTGCGTGTTGAAGAAAAACAACTGGCAGGTGTACGGTTGGTGCAGGCTGCTTATCATAACAGGTCGTTTTCTTTGTATTCAAAACTTGGATTCGATGCAAGGGAACCTCTTTCTATGATGCAGGGCCCGGCACTCAATATCCTGTTTCAGGGTTATACGGTTCGCCTGGCAACAGGGGCAGATCTTGATGCCTGCAACCAGTTATGTTATGCAATACATGGTCATGATCGCCGGCAGGAGCTTTTTGGGGCTATTAAATCAGGTACCGCATCAGTAGTGATATACGACGGCAAAATTACCGGTTATACAACTACGGTTGGTTTTTTTGGACATACAGTAGCTGAAACAAACACCGGGTTGAAAGCATTAATTGGGGCAGCGGCCAGTTTTGCCGGCCCGGGATTTTTATTGCCTTCACGCAATGCGGAAGTTTTGCGTTGGTGTTTATCAAATGGACTTCGTGTTATTCAGCCAATGACATTAATGAGCAAAGGATTGTACCAGGAACCTTCAGGAGCTTTTATACCTTCTGTACTTTATTAGAAATAATGGTTTACCTATCCAGGCACCATACGCCAATAGAAAATTATACCTTAAGTTGATGAGCGTTTGTTGGTGAGGGATAGCTGCCACACTCAACACAAGCACACAGCCTGTTCTGAATGCTTTCGGGAGCAAACCCTTCTTGGACGCATTACTATGCTACGCAAGGGGTAAAACAGTGAATTAAATTTATGGGATAATCTTATAATTCAATTGTATTCTATTTTATAACGCAATTAAAGATCCCCAATGGTATTCAGTATAAGAGGGCGATGCAAGGATGTTGCCCATGGCTGCTGCTTTGTTCGGACAAAAAAGTA
>JANMVB010000226.1:0-2878 GCA_031392305.1 Ferruginibacter sp. | reverse complement strand
TCAACGAATTGGTAATATGTTCGTGCCCAACTATAACGTAAGAAAAGCTCCCCATTGGTATGACGTAAAAGTGAGTGACACAACGATGATGCCCATTGATAAAATGCCCGTTAAAAAAAATGTATTTGCGAAATAAAAGCACGTGAATGTTTACTCATGCCGCATGCCTTCGGCTACTTTAAAAATATGCAGTAAATACGGAAACAGGGCATCCATAGTTTCTTCTACACCACGGGTAGAACCGGGCAATGTAAGTACCAGCGTATGTTTTATAAAGCCTGCTACTCCCCTCGATAACATGGCATACGGCATCCTTTGCTGGCCGTAATTGCGGGCTGCTTCCATAATGCCGGGTATTTCCCTGTCGAGTAAAGGGGTAATTGCTTCGGGGGTGATGTCACGGGGCGACAGGCCGGTACCTCCAGTAAATAATACGAGGTTAAAACCTGCATCACTCAACTGCCGGGCCTGCGTTTGTATCATGGTAAAATCATCGGGAATGATTTCATAATGTTCAGCCGACAGGTTTATTTGTGCCAGTTTTTCTATGATCTTTTTTCCCGAACTGTCGCTCTTGCTTCCTGCGGAAACACTATCGGAACAAACGATTACGGCACAGCGCAAGCCTTTTGACGTTTCGTTTTTAAAATCTGTTTTGCCACCTTTTTTTGCCTCGAGTTTGATGTTGGATATTTCCACACCTTTATCCAATGGCTTTAGCATATCGTACATTGTTAACGCCGTAACGGCCGCTCCGTGCATGGCTTCTACCTCTACACCGGTTTTATAAATGGTATGTACTTCTACACTTATTTTTATGGTGAGGCCTTCAATAAGGTGGGTGATGGCTGCATACTCGATAGGCAGCGGATGGCAATCCGGAATTACATCGCTGGTTTTTTTTATTGCCAGCAAACCTGCAGCTCTCGAAAATTCAAAAACATCTCCTTTAGGTACTTGTTTTTTTTCGATGGCCTCAATTGTTGCAGCGTTTGATACTGTTACAGTAGCTGTTGCAATTGCCTGGCGCAAGCTGCTGGATTTATGTGTGATGTTAACCATTGTTACTTATTCTCTTTCCATTGATATGTTTCGTTGTCAAATAATTCTTTGCCCCAAATGGGTAGTTCGGCTTTTAATCTTTCAACTATTTCCTCACAGGCATCAATAGCCGCTTTTCGGTGCGGTGCCGAAGTAAACACAAACAAACAGATTTCGCCTGCTGCAATGCTGCCAAGGCTGTGGTACACATGCATGCAGGTAAGTGGATATTTTTCAAAAATAGCTTCACGGATGAGGTGCATTTTTTCCAATGCCATTTCCTCAAAGCTGGTGTATTCAATGGCTGTTACTTTTTTACCATCAATAGTATCTGCCCTTACCTGGCCAAGGAAAATACTGTGCCCACCTATCTCAGTTTTGCTGTTGTGTTTTTGAATGCTGTCGCCAATAAAGGAGGCCGTAATAAGTCCATTAACGAAAATATTTTTTATTTTTTTTTCAGTCATGGCTGTAGTGTTTGTTGATGTTTTATCCAGCTTAAAATACCATCCTTCAAACTAAAAATTTTCTTTGATTGTCCAAATGTATCAAATAACATTTGCGCCGCCTGCATACTTCTTTTACCCGATTGGCAAAAAACGATAATGGTATCACTGTCAATAGAAGAGGTGTCATTTTTAATTTGTGCCAGCGGAATTCTCCGATGGGCAAATGCGGTTATTTCTGGGCGCTCATCGTACTCCCTTACATCAATAATATCAACCCGGGGTATGCCAAGCAATGCATCAAAATCTTCAATGCTAATTTCTGGTTGCTGATGTTGGGCAGCACAAAGCCAGGCATAATCCATTTGCATAAATTCATGTTCAGTGGCTGGTATCAATTCCCTTGTGCCTTCTTTTGCATGTAGTTGAAGTTGAAATACATTATTGGTTAACGCATTGTAGGTAAGTATTGAATTTATTAGCGGCTCGCCAATACCTGTAAGCAGTTTGATGGTTTCGTTTGCCTGCATGGTGCCAATAATTCCCGGCAAAACGCCCAGCACGCCTGCTTCTGCACAATTCAGCACTTCATCATCTTTTGGCGGCTGAGGAAAAAGATCCCGGTAATTTACCGGTGGAGTTCCATTATCATTGCTGCAATTAAAAATTGCCACCTGCCCTTCAAATTGAGAAACTGCTCCATATACCAAGGGCTTACCCAACAACACACAGGCATCATTTATAAGATACCGTGTTGCAAAATTATCTGTGCCGTCAATTATCACATCATAGCCGGCAATGATAGTAAGTGCATTAGCAGTTGTTAGCCTTTCATTGTGGGTAATAATATTTATTTCATTATTTAACCGGCTTAAAATTTCTGTTGCTTTTATCGCTTTTGAAAACCCAATATCATTAGTTGAATATAGAACCTGCCGGTGCAGGTTGTTAAGCGAAACTGTATCATCATCTGCAATGCCCAGCGTGCCTACGCCTGCTGCTGCAAGATATTGTAATGCCGGGCAACCCAGGCCGCCTGCTCCTATTACCAATACTTTAGCGTGCAATAATTTTTGCTGCCCGGCTTCGCCAAATTCCTTTAGTATAATCTGGCGCTGGTATCTTTCGTATAAATTGTTTGTATTCATTTTTTATCCGCCGGAAAATGGTGGCAATAAAGCTACGGTACAATTATCTGTGAGTAGTGTATTTTCTGTAACCTGGTTTGAGTTAACTGCAATAATATATTTTTTAGCATCCAGCCCCGGGTAAGCCAGTTGCAATGTAGCTGCCAGCGATTTGGTATCTGAAATATTTTCAAGTACCAGGGTAGTAGTGCCGGTAACATCAGTGAGTTGCCCAAAAAATAAAATATTTACTTTCATAATTTT
>JANMVB010000142.1:0-3422 GCA_031392305.1 Ferruginibacter sp. | reverse complement strand
GAGAAAAAAGATGCTACGGATTTTGGAAAAGAAATCATACCAACCTCCATCGAAAATTACAAAGTAATCAGTTACCAGTATGACGGGTACTGGACAGATATCGGAAATATTTATTCCTTTTTTGAAGCCAATCTTTCCCTTACATTAGACCTTCCCCCATTCAATTTATTTGATAACCAAAAAATTGTTTACAGCCATGCAAGGATGTTGCCACCTGCAAAAATAAGTGGCACCACTCTCGAAAAAACCATAATCGCCGAAGGCTCCATCATCAACGCCAGCCGCATAGAAAACAGTGTGATTGGTGTACGTAGCCGCCTGGGCCTTGGCACTACCATTGTTAGTTGCTATATCATGGGTAACGACTATTACGAAACACTTAAAGAGATAGAAAATAACAACGGTAAAGGCATTCCAAAAATTGGTATTGGCGACCGGTGTTATATAAAAAATACCATTGTAGATAAAAACTGCCGCATCGGAAACGATGTACGCATCAATGGTGGCGATCATTTGGCAGACACAGATCATTCTTTGTATGCTGTTAAAGATGGTATTGTGGTGTTGAAGAAGGGAGCAGTTTTAACAGATGGTTTTGTAATCTGATTGTTGATTTTATATTATTGTTCAACCCTTCTTATAATAAAAGAAGGGTTGAATTTTTTAATCAACTTTTGTAAATATTTTTTTTGTAAACGGGCAGAAGTTTTTCAATTAACTTCCGAAAAATTTCGGGATTTAGTAACGAAAAAATTATTGAACGGACATTGTATCATTGCTCTACATCGTTGTGTCACTCACTTGTACCGCATACCAATGTGGAACTTTTCCCATAATATATTGTTGAGCAATTTGGGAGAATAATATATCATTTGCCCCGTTCCTTTAGGACGGGGAATAAAGAATTTTATTTATTTTTTGGCTTTAGCCAAATTAATATTTGGGCTAAAGCCCCATCACTTTAACTAATTTAATCCACGTCCTAAAGGACGTGGCAATTGAAACCTTAACCTAATTACATTGTCCCTACGGACAGAGGAATTTTATGGTAGTGAATGTATAACACAATTAAAGTTGCCCAATGATTTAAAGTACAAGAGGGCGACGCAACAATGCTGCTCATTGCTTCATTGCCCGGACCAAAATTTATTTTCTTTTTTTCATTTTGCTATGCTTGTTATCAATACATATTTTTACTTCTAAACAATTGCTATGTCATCTCATCCTGTGTCGCCAAACCGCAAACTAAATTTCTGGGAGTTATGGAATATGAGTTTCGGTTTTTTTGGTATTCAATTCGGTTTCGAACTTCAAAATTCTAACGTTAGCCGGATATTTGAAACGTTGGGGGCCAACAAAGATGAAATTCCTATTCTGTGGATTGCCGCACCATTAACGGGCTTACTGGTACAACCCATCATCGGTTATTTAAGCGACCGCACATGGCACCCCTACTGGGGCAGAAGGAGGCCGTTCTTTTTTATCGGGGCCATATTGGCAACTATCGCTTTACTGATTATGCCCAACTCGCCTTCACTCTGGATTGCAGGCGGCATGTTGTGGATACTGGATGCTTCCATCAATATTTCGATGGAACCTTTCCGTGCTTTTGTAGGGGATAAATTACCACCAAAGCAACGGACATCCGGCTTTGCCATGCAGAGCTTTTTTATCGGCATTGGTTCTGTTATTGCAGCCTTACTTCCCTGGGTTTTTACCAACTGGTTTCATGTAAGCAATACCGCCCCCGCCGGCGAAATCCCCCCTTCTGTTAAATGGTCTTTTTACCTGGGTGCATTTGCATTTTTAAGTGCGGTACTTTATACAGTTTTTACCACCAAAGAATTTCCTCCTGAAGATATTGAAGCATTTAAAAAAGAAAAAAGCGAAACAACTTTTTTATCCGGCCTTAAAGAAACTTTTGGCGGCATATTTAAAATGCCCAAAACAATGAAGCAACTGGCCTTTGTACAATTCTTTACCTGGTTTGCTTTATTTGCCATGTGGATATATTCTACCAATGCGGTTACGGCTAATATTTATGACATGAAAGTAGATAAGGGACTGGTAGATAAAATGGAGTCGGCTGTTAATGCAGACTTACAAAATAGCTCCGTTATCGCTGACATTAAAAAAGAAAAAACACTTAAGTCATTGAAAGGAGATATTGATGAAATACGGGAATACCGCAATGATGTAAACCCTGTTGCCATCTCTGTTAACCTTGCGAATTATTTTTCTGACAGCCTTAATGCGCAAACCTCCGGAGCAGAAAAGATGGAACTAAAACGGGTGCAACAAGAATACAATAACGGGGCCGACTGGCTGAATGTTTGTTCGTCTGTAAGAAATGGGGTGGCCGCTCTTTTTGCGTTTATTATACCTATGATTGCGTACCGAACTAACCGCCGGATTACGCACCTTATTTGCCTGGTAATTGGCGGGCTTGGGTTATTGTCTATTTATTTTATTCATGATCCAAAGCTCATCATCATTTCTATGGGCATGGTGGGCATTGCCTGGGCAAGTATTTTATCAATGCCTTATGCAATGTTGTCGAATGCATTGCCCTCTAATAAAATGGGATATTACATGGGTGTATTTAATTTCTTTATTGTAATACCGCAGATAGTTGCCGCAAGTATCCTCGGGTATTTAACATTGAAGGTTTTTCATGCCAATACACTTAACACAATTGCATTGGGTGGTGTATCGATGATACTTGCCGGCTTTCTTACATTAATCGTTAAAGACGAAGACAAAAATTAATTTATGAAAAAGTTTTTTTTAGCAATTTGCCTGCTGGTATTATCAGCATTGAGCTTTGCACAAAGTGAGTATAAATGTTACCCAACCCATTGGTGGGCCGGCATGAAATGGAATAAAGTTCAGGTAATGGTGCATGGTGATAAAATTGCTGATAATTTCCCCATGATAAAAATGGGACCGGCAGGAGTGAAGCTGGCAACCGGTGTGCAGCTTATGAAAATAAACAGGGTGGAAAATCCTAATTATATTTTTCTTGACCTGTCAATTGATGCCACGGCAAAGCCCGGCAAATTCACTTTCCCTTTTCTCAAAAATATCAACCTTCAATACGAACTTAAAGCCCGCCGCACTGGTAAAGGAAAAGATTTTGCACAGGGTGTTACTTCCCGTGACTTTATTTATTTAATACTTCCAGATCGCTTCAGTAATGGTGACCCTTCCAACGACAGGGTGCCGGGCATGAAGGACCAATCCCTAAACCGGGATATGGTATATAACCGCCATGGCGGCGATTTGCAAGGCATTACCAATCACCTTGGTTATTTGCAAAGCCTGGGGGTAACCACGCTTTGGCTAAACCCGGTACTTGAGAATGATATGCCTGAGCGCACAGAACATGGCTATGCATTTACCAATCATTATAAAATTGATCC
>JANMVB010000138.1:0-5761 GCA_031392305.1 Ferruginibacter sp. | reverse complement strand
CAAAATTCATTTTGCAAAATGATACCGAAGGCGATATAATAACTTCCCCATTGGTTTTTTTGGGCGTCAACTTATAGGGCATCAATACATTTACTTCAATAAGTAAACTGTTGCGAAGGCAAAGCTGAATTTATACAGTTTATGTGTTTTGCAAAAGAGAATTATTGATCATTTATTTTTAAATGAAAAAATATAGACGATTTCATTTTATTTAAAACGTAATTAAAGATCCCCAAAGGTATTTAGTACAAGAGGGCGACGCAACGATGATCCACATAGCGTGACAGCCCGGACAAATTATTTTTTTCCCTGGTATTGTTCAGCATTTTTAAAAAAGAGAAACATACGCAGGTAAGTTTTATTACTGATGCGTAAAGGGTTGTATATTTATCGCCTCTTCACGATTAAATCGCAGATATGAAAAACTGGAAAATTAAAACTTCCCTCTTCTTAAACTATTTTGTATTTGCTATTTTGTTGAATAGCGTAGGTACGGTTATCCTGCAGGTACAAAGTAATTACAGTGTTACTGAATCTTCTGCCAGTGTGCTGGAGGCTTTTAAAGACCTCAGCATTGCCATCGTTTCTTTTTTCATTGCATCGTATGTTAACCGCATCGGCTATAAAAAATCAATGCTGATTGCGCTTGCTTTTATAGGATTGGTTTGCCTGGTGATGCCGCTGTACCCTGGTTTTATCATGACTAAATTATTGTTCGCAGCCACCGGGGCAAGTTTCGCTATGATAAAAGTTTCTGTGTTTGCAACCATCGGCATCATTACAAATGATAAAAAGGAGCATGCCAGTTTTATGAATTTTATTGAATCTTTTTTTATGGTGGGCATCCTTACCGGTTATTTTATTTTCAGTGCATTTGTTGATGATAAAAATCCGCAGTCAACAGAGTGGTTAAAAGTTTATTACCTGTTGGCTGTAATTGTGGGTGTTGCTTTCCTGTTGTTATTAAGCTCACCATTGGATGAATCCTCTGTAAAGAATACCGCACATCAGCCAATCACCGATGATTTTGCTGAGATGTTTAAACTGGTTGCATTACCCATTGTTATCGTTTTTGTAGCCAGTGCATTTTTCTATGTATTGATTGAGCAAAGCATCATGAGCTGGCTGCCAACTTATAATAGTAAAGTGCTTCACCTGCCGCAAACATTGAGCATTCAAATGGCAAGCATACTGGCGGCATCTACCGCAATTGGTAGGTTTATTGCGGGCATTGTATTGAGAAAATTAAACTGGCTAACTGTACTAGTTACCTGTTTAATTGTAGCTGCTGCGCTGGTACTTGCTGCCATCCCTTTGGCCGACAATGCAGGCGGCACGGTTATTACCGGTTGGTCAACTGCTCCGCTGGCTACATTTATTTTTCCCTTGATAGGTTTTCTGTTGGCCCCCATTTACCCGGCCATCAATTCAGTAATACTTAGTTCGCTGCCCGTAAAAAAGCATGGGTATATGGCTGGGTTGATTGTAATTTTTTCTGCATTGGGAGGCACAACCGGGTCCATCATCACCGGCAATATTTTCCAGGCTTATGGTGGGCAAATGGCTTTTTATTTTTCGCTTATCCCCATCACTATCTTAATTATTTTACTGGTAATTTTTTACAGGGTGCAGAAAAAAGTAAATGATAGCGCAACAGATAAATCATTATTTGTAAATGATATTACTGTATAGTATTTCTTCTAATAAAACGATTGCCTAATGGATAAGAAAGAAATATATGATTTGCACGAGCTCTTTGATGCGGTGCAGTTAAATTCAGTATTGGAAGATGGTAAAACTTTTGTGGACTGCATTCCCAAATATAGCCTCGATGAAATTGATGAAAAATACCAGGATCAAAAACTATCTGCCGGTTTCAATCTCAAAATATTTGTGGATGAAAACTTTTATATGCCACCTGTATTTGCTGCTGCGTATGAAAGCAATAAACTCCAAACTGTTGAAGAAAATATCCGTGTACTTTGGGATGTACTTACCCGGCAGCCGGGAGATGAAAAAAGTTCATTACTTAATTTGCCCTTCCGCTATATAGTACCCGGCGGCAGGTTTAGGGAAATATATTATTGGGATTCTTATTTTACCATGCAGGGATTAAAAGAACACAACAGGGCCGACCTTGTTGAAAGCATGATTGATAATTTTGCCTATCTCATTAGCACGTATGGCCATATACCCAATGGCAATAGAAAGTATTATTTAAGTCGTAGCCAGCCCCCTTTTTTTGCATTGATGGTCACGCTGCTTGCGGAAATAAAAAACGATGAAAAGGTTTATTTAAAATTCAGTAGTGAGTTACTAACCGAGTATAATTTCTGGCAGGATGGAGCTTTGGACACAGCACCAGGTACTGCAAAAAACCGGGTAATACAAATGCACGGTGGTGAAATGCTCAACCGATATTTTGATAACAATTCAACACCCCGGCAGGAGAGTTATGCGGAAGATTTTCATTTAAGTAAAGTAAGTAAGCAACCGCCAGCACAATTGTTTACACACCTTAGGGCCGGCGCAGAAAGTGGCTGGGATTTTAGCAGCCGCTGGTTTGCTGATGGTGAAAACTTTCACACCATTCACACAACCGATATTGTGCCTCTTGATTTAAATTGCCTGCTGTACACTTTAGAAAACACCATTGCAAAAGCGAAGGCAGTTGCCGGTGATGAACAAGGCGCACAATTATTTTCTGATAAAGCCCTCAACCGAAAAAATGCCCTTCTTAAATATTGCTGGAACAGTACTATAAATTTTTTCTGCGATTACGATTTTGTGGCGCAGCAACAATTGCAGCATATTACTGCGGCAGGATTGTTTCCCTTATTTGTAAACATAGCAACACCCTTGCAGGCAACATCCGTAGCTGAAAAAACGGCAAGTGATTTATTAAAAAATGGTGGCATTGTAACAACTACTTTACACACGGGCCAGCAATGGGATGCCCCCAACGGTTGGGCACCACTGCAATGGATTGCATACATGGGTTTAAATAATTACGGTCATCAAACATTGGCAAAGGAACTTGCCACACGCTGGCTGGCACTAAATGAAAAGGTGTTTAAAGAAACCGGAAAGCTGATGGAAAAATATAATGTAGAAGACCTTGATAAGCCTGCCGGTGGCGGCGAGTATGCCGGGCAGGATGGCTTCGGCTGGACGAATGGGGTGTATGTTGCATTGAAAAGTCGTATTAGTTTATAGCCGCATTATTTTATTATTTAACCAACAGAAGTACCCTGATTAAACATCGTTGTGTCACTCACTTGTACCGCATACCTATGTGGAGCTTTACCTACGTTATAACTCTTTAAAATTGTATGTTAATTCCACCTGTTAAAAGAATATAGTTTATCTGCCAACATCTATCCTTGTTACTTTTGCATACACCTATATTATTACACGCTGCGGTAAAATAAATTATAAATGATGGTGAATAAAAACATACTACTTCAATTATTTTTATTGATGAACATACATATTTGTTATGCACAACAACCAGCCACACCTGATAAAATATACGGGCAATTATTTATAGATGTGCAGTTACAAAAAATATTTCCTGATGGAAAAACATTTGTGGATTGTACTCCAAAACGTCCTGTAAAAGATATCATGTTTGATTATGGACGAATGAAAAACAACGCCGTTAACCTCAAAAAATTTGTAGAAGATAATTTCAGCATGCCCACGGAGCCACCGCAGTTTAATTATATTCAAAAGGAAAAAAATGTATCCGCACATATTAAAAACCTATGGGGTGTTTTAAGAAGAAATGCTGATAAATCCGAAGCCGGAAGTTCGTTGTTACCCTTACCATATCCATACATAGTGCCAGGCGGCAGGTTCAGAGAAATATATTATTGGGATAGTTACTTCACCATGCTCGGACTGGCAGAAAGCGGGGAGGTTACTTTGATGGAAAATATGGTAAAAAACTTTGCCTTCCTCATTAGTAAATACGGGCATATACCTAATGGTAACCGCAGTTATTATTTAAGCCGCAGCCAGCCACCATTCTTTAGTATGATGGTAGAATTGTTGGCCACCTCCAAAGGGCCATCAGTTTATACAACGTATTTGCCCGCCATGGAAAAAGAATACAATTACTGGATGGAAGGTGCAGCCAAATTAAAACCCGGCACCATGCAAAATAGGGCTGCAAAAATGAGTGATGGTAGTTTATTAAACCGGTATTGGGATGATATTGCTGCTCCACGCCAGGAAAGTTATAAAGAAGATTTTGACCTGGCAGAAGAAGCAGCGAATGAGTTAGCAAAACGCATTCGGGTGGCATCGCCGGAGGCATTAAAAAAAATACTTAATGATAAAAGAGAAGCAGTGTACAGGAACCTGAGGGCTGGTGCAGCAAGCGGCTGGGATTTCAGCAGCCGATGGCTTGCTGATGGGACAACCCTTGCCACTATCCAAACCATTGATATTATTCCGGTTGACCTCAATTGCCTGTTGTATGCCCTGGAAATGAATATCGCTAAAGCAAAAAAAATGAGTGGCAACAAAACTTCCGCTGCTGCCTTTATGCAAAAAGCCGCTAAGCGAAAAGCTGCCATCTTAAAGTATTGCTGGAATGCGAAGGCTGGTTTTTTTGTTGATTATAATATGGCTTTGCAGCAACAACAGGATGTAATAACTGCTGCAGGTTTGTTTCCCTTGTTTGTAAAAATTGCCTCACCCACACAGGCAACTGCAGTAGCTGCAACCACAAAAACTTACCTGCTTAAAAATGGCGGAATTATAACTACAGTAAATAACACCGGCCAGCAATGGGATGCACCCAATGGCTGGGCACCATTGCAATGGATAGCAGTAAAAGGGTTTGTCAATTATAATAATCACACACTTGCCGAAGAAATAGCAAACAGGTGGATGAATTTAAATGAAAAAGTATATGCGGCTACGGGAAAGCTGATGGAAAAATATAACGCAACAGATATAACAAAAGAAGGTGGCGGCGGAGAGTACCCTGCACAGGATGGTTTTGGCTGGACCAATGGTGTGTACCTGGCTTTAAGAAAAATGTATCCTGAGAATGTGAAATAGAAAAGTTAAAAATACACGACTACACTTGTAATACTTTGAAAACGACAACAAAGCAAATAAACCTACATAGCAGTTAATAAAAGATTCACATTGGTATGCGGTACAAGTGAGTGACACAACTATGCTGACCAGGGCTACTTTGCTGACTACAAAAAAATATCCTACTCAGAACACACAATGTCGGTTCAACCGATTGCTAAATCTATTCTTTTCCACCACAAACCTTTGCGGTAAATCGTTTAATGTGTTTTGATTACATTTGATTCTCTTCTTACGTAAACGATTGCTATGAGTATTCCCAAACCAACCATGAGTTTTTGGCAAATTATCAACATGAATGTTGGGTTTTTTGGTATTCAATATAGTTTTGGTCTACAGCAAAGTGCGGTTAATCCTATCTACGATTTCCTGGGTGCAAGTCCCGATGAAATTCCCTTATTAAATCTTGCCGGCCCGGTTACCGGCTTATTAATTCAGCCATTGATTGGCGCAATGAGCGATAAGACCTGGCACCCAAAATTTGGAAGGCGTAAACCCTACTTTTTTGTCGGCGCTTTATTCTGCAGTATTTGTTTATTCATTTATCCTTTCAGCAGTTCGTTGTGGATGGCTGTTGGCTTGTTGTGGATATTAGATGCTGCAAATAATACAGCTATGGAACCTTACCGGGCTTTTATTGCAGACAAAC
>JANMVB010000110.1:0-11067 GCA_031392305.1 Ferruginibacter sp. | reverse complement strand
TAATTATTAGAAAAAATTTTTGTCCGGGCTGTGAAGCTATGTGGGGCATCGTTGCATCGCCCTCTTGTACATTATATCTATGGGGAACATTACTTGCCTGGTAAAGGTGGGCAAGCATTTAAAATGCTGATGAAAAAATTTTTACTTTTCAGAATTTATCGAATAACGTAATTAAAGACCCACAATGGTATGCGGTACAAGTGAGTGACACAACGATGCTTCCCAATGCTTCTTAGTCCGGACAAAAAATATTGCACAAAAAAATGTCATGACCAAAGCCATGACATTTTAAAAAGTTATTAAAATTTATTACCGAACATAAAATGCATAAATCCAGTTTACGTTGCCGATATCATTTCTTAAAGAAGTGCCTACCGTAAAATTTACTGAAATTAATTTGCCACTGAGTGCAACGGGTATTACATAATTGTATTGCACGAGGTAGGTATTGTAGTTGATACCATTTACACTTTCCGGCGCTAATAAAGTTACTTTTAATGAATCAGTAACTGCGGGTGCAATGCTTGCAAAACTTACCTGGTTCAATACATCTATTGATCGTGGTGCAAAGTTTCTGATAGAATCTTCTGCTGCTTGTATTGGATACAGCGCTGTTGGTTTTATAAAAGATGTAGATGAGGTGAAGGAAGTGGGCACCTGGAAAAACCTGATATTTAAACTCCTTTTACTGAGTGCAAAATCATCTCCTTTTATGTAAGCCAACAATGTGATGGTGTCACCTATATTGTAAATTTTTGGCTTGTTGGCTGTAGAAAGTGTATCGTAGGTAAGTTGCTTTCTAAATTTGTTATACCCCTTAGCAGGCAGGCTTGCTGCCGGTATGCTCAGCGAACTTGAATCTATTACAAAAGCTGCCAGCACACGGTTTGACAACACCAGGTTTGACGATGCCGCGGTGGCCGTATTGGCTGCACCATTTATTGCATCGTTGTTTTTGCTGCAACTAAATATGGTTGCAGATAGCACCATAGCTAGCAAAAATATTTTTGTGATTGATGTCATATTGAATGTTTTAAAATATTTTTAATTAATTAAATAAATACCTTAATCCTATCTGTCCCTGCCAGCGTGAGCTGATACCTGTTTCATCGCGGTAACTGTTTACCAAAGGAATTTGGTTGGTGTTATCAAGGTAAGGGAAGGTGAATGCAGGCTTGCCATCGCTGTTGATGCCTGTAAATCTTAAGAAAGAATTAGTGTTGAAAGTTTTAGCAACGCCCCATTGCTTGTTTAATAAATTGCCTACGTTAAAAATGTCGAAAGTTACTTTTAAGGTATGCCTGGTTTTATCTTTTGTTAAGATAAATATTTCCTGGGTAACATTTAAATTTAACCGTTTGTAGTAAGGTGCTAATGCAGCATTTCTTTGTGCATACTTGCCGCGGTTTTTACTCAGGTAAATATCCTGGTTAATAAAATTATCCAGTTGCGACCACATCTGGTCTGCAGTGCGTGGGTCCGTAGTACTTGATTTTACCAATACGATTTCACTTTTGTTTTTTGGGATATACACCAGGCTGTTGTTGCCACCGGAACCATTGTTTGTTAAGTCGCCATTGTACACATACGAAGTAGTTCCGTTGGGTGCAGCTTCAAATGTAACGCCTACCGAAGTAGCCAAATGTTTCGCATACTCTTTCCGGTAAGTAGCATAAGCAATTACACGGTGTGGCTGATAAAAATTTGCATAGCTGATATCATTTGAATTTGGATTGCCATTGGTTGGCCTGTCTCTCCAGTTGCTTTGTGCAATAGAGCCACCATCATTAATTGTTTTGGTCTGGCTATAAGTGTAGGCAACACTTGCATTAAAATTCCGGTAAGTTTTTTGAACCTGCATGGTTAAAAAATATGCATAACCCTTGCTGGCGTTTCTCATCAGTATTACATCGCTTATGTTGGGGTTGGTTAAAGTAGCGCCACCTGCACCGGAGTAAATTTGTGAGGCACTGTAACGTATCCTGTTATCTGCACCAACCAATGCAACACCAGTTGAAGGTAGATTGATATTCTGGAAATAAACGGCATTTACATCATGCGAATAATTTGCTTCAACAGTAACTGACCAGTTGCGTGGCAGCTTTTTGTCAACTGCTAAACTTGCTTTTAAATTCTGTGGATATTTAAAGTTTTTTTCTGTTACAGCAATATTATAATTGGGTGATAATTTTCCTGCAGTACCACCACGGTAAGCATCAATATCTGCACTAAATGGTTGCAATGGTTGCGAAGAATTTGCTACCGGCCCTCTGGAAAATGACCCAAACTGTACACCATTGTTGCTTGCCTGGTTGCTGATCCATACAAATGGGGGCGGGCCTGCAAAAAGGCCGATACCACCTCGAACCTGCGTTATTTTATCACCCGTTACATCCCAGTTAAAACCAACCCTTGGGCTAAGTATTATTTTTGTAGAAGGCTTTTGCCCTACATCAATTTTAATTCCATCCCTGAAGGTGAGTGTTTTTAAACTGTCGTTGGAAGCGAACTTATTTTCAAAAACGGGGATATCAGCTCTTACACCGTAATTAACAGTAAACTGAGATGTTACCTTCCATTTATCCTGTGCAAAAAAGCCTAATTCATACGCACCTATTTTAGCAAAAGGAAAGGAACCGTCGGCGGTTGTTGCATACTGCAACCTGTACAAAGATGCCTGCGGTACGGCAGGATTATTTACCGCATCATAAAAACTTTGTAAGCTGTTGAACCTGTACAAGCCTGCGAAGTTTGGCGCAAAGCCATTCTCATACTTTTTATAATAAAGTTGTGTACCTACAGTTATTTCGTGGTTGCCTTTAAAAATATTGAAGAAGTCAGATAGCTGGTAAATATCTGTGTTCAATTTATTGTTATAAGTAAATGGCTCGTACCCGAATGAAGTGTAAGTATTATTCTGTGCACTATTCAGGATATCTATGAGGGGGAAAATTTTTCCACCAAGGCTTGCACGAAAATCTCTAAATGCAGAGTAACCTACCTGTATTTTGTTGGAAATTTTATTGCTGATACGGGTATTTAATTCTGCAATTACAATATTGAAATTGTTGTTGATGGTGTAGCCATTGCCACTAAATGGCATCCCTGTAGTACTTGGCTGACGGGTATTAAATGCACCACTGTTACTGGCCGGTAAATCCCTCAGTGACTGCAGATAATTGTATTTAATAGTAAAGGTATTTTTGGCATTGATATTCCAGTCAACCCTTACTGTTGCTTTCTTACTTTCTGTTCTATAATTGTAATTTTCATACTGACCCGGATCATAATCAAATTTGTCAATAAGGAAGGCTTTCAATGCATCAAGGTCTGACGCCAGTGCCTGTGAAACGATGCCGCCTGGTACCTGGCCAGCCTTTGCAGCTTTAAAGTCGGAGGCAGGTGAATTTATTTTTTCCTGCTCATAGCTTGCAAAGAAAAATAACTTGTTCCTGATGATGGGGCCACCAATGGTAGCACCATATTGTTTATAATCAAAAACTGGTTTTGCTATTTGTACTGCGTTTACTTTGTAACCTGCAATATCATTGTTTCTAACAATGTTGTAAACCGAACCTTTAAACTTGTTGGTACCACTCCTGGTAACTGAGTTAATGCTGGCACCTGTAAAATTTCCCTGCTTTACATCGTAGGGAGAAATGTTTACCTGTATTTGTTCAATGGCATCAATGCTGATTGGCTGGGAGTTTGTTTGGCCGCCAAGGGTTGGGGATAAACCAAAACTATTGTTGAAGTTGGCACCATCAACGGTTAGGTTATTATATGCAGCATTCACTCCACCAAAACTTAATCCATTAGCCGAAGGCGTTAGTTTGGTAAAATCCTGGAAGGAGCGGTTGATGGTAGGCAATCTTTCAATCTGCGACCTGCTGATAATTTCCTGGCTGCCTGTACGGCTGTTGCTGAAAACTTTATCAGATCTGCTGCCGGTTACAACTACTTCGTTCAATGTTTTTAAGGAAGTAACTAAAGCAAAGTCTGCCTTGAAAGCAGTACCTAATGCAAGAAACACATCTTCCAGTTTTGCCTCATTATACCCTACAGAAGTTGTAGTAATAATATAAGGCCCGCCAACACGTAAATTCACCAGGTTGTATAACCCATCTTTACGTGAGGTGGTTACATACTTTGTACCGGTGGGTTGGTGTATGGCCTCAATGGTGGCGCCGGGCACGGGAATCTTTACATTGTCAGATACAATTCCCTGAATTTCGGATGTTGTTTCCTGGGCATTTGCAAGGAAACTGAACAGCAAAAAAATGATTGTTAGTAAACTAAAATTTCGTCTCATAGTGTTTTTTAAAATTTTGCGCAAAGGTGTGTGTGTAATGTTTTATAAAAGCATTGTGAACAATAACAAATTGTTAAGCCTCTTAACAATTTTCAATAAAAAATTTTTGTCTGAATGATGCCTGTTCATTTGAAAAAAACATCAAACACCGTATAAAAAAAACGCCATAATACTTTCATATCATGGCGTTTTGTGCAATCGAAAAATATGTAAAAACTAAATCCTTAATCTCTTAAAAAAATCTTCACTTAGTATATCAGGAATCAATTTAAAAATTGATACGTGCTGTAAGTGAACTAATCCATCTTGCACTATAATCAGGTTGTGAACTTGTGCTTAATCCATAAGGGTTACCGTTGTTAGCTGTTTGAGGAGAGAACCTATATTTCGGTGTTAAATTAGTACTGCTCACAAATCCGTTAAATGCCAGTAAAGCATATTGATCGTTGCTTAGGAAATATTGTTTTCCTGCGTTGTGATCAATCATATTTGCAAAATTGAAAACATCGTAGCTTATTTGTAAACCGTAATTCCTGTCGCCTAATTTTACAATGAAATCCTGTTGAATTTTAAAATTCACTAAATGTGTAAACGGCAGCCGGGCTCCATTACGCTGTGCGTATTCGCCCCTGTGTTTCGAAAGATATTTGTCTTTTGAAATATAGGCATCAAACAGGTCCCTTTGCTGCTGTTGATTGTAAACAACTCCACTAACAGTATTTGCATCAAATATCATGGTTTGTAATTGTGCAGTTGTAGGTATAAAGATCAGGTCATTGGTCTCCGTGCGGTTATATCCTTTTACAATACTGTTTTGATAAACATAGCTAAATGGTGCACCAGACTGTCCCTGGTAGGTCATCGACAATGTAGTAGCAAGTTTCTTGTTTGCGTAGGTAAATTTCTTTGCTATATAACCAGTTATGCGGTGAGCCGCATCAAAATCTGAAGTTGATAAAGTAAGATTGTTTTGACCATTAACTGCCTCCATAAACCTGAACTGTGAAGTATTCACACTACTGGTTCCTTCATTAATAACCTGCGAATTACCAAAGGCATAATTGGCATTAAATGCAAATCCTTGTCTCCAGGCCCTGTCTAGCGTAAATGTAAAAGTGTATGAAAAACCTTTTTTGCCGGTGGTGTTCTGAAAGAGCTGTACATCAGTATATGGGTTCCTGGTTCCAGATGCCCGGATAGGAATGGTAGCAGCAAGAGAAGAGGCTACACTTGTTGCACTGATGGTATCATTTATCTGCCTGTTATCTACACCCACTGCCTGGAACCTGTTAGGAAAAATATTTACATTTTGATAGTAAATTTCATTAATATTTTTTGAAACAATTAATTCCATAGACGCAGTCCAGTTGGTGCCTATTTTTTTATCTGCCGCTAATGAGGTCCTGAAAATTTTATTAAGCTTGAAATTTTTTGCAATCAAGTTCATAGAACCTTTTGCATCTCTGTTTGGATTTAAGCCAAAATCCTGTGGAGTGTATTGTCCAAATGGATCGGGCTTGAATAAAATCGCATTGGATGCATTTCTGGTGATAGCACCAACACTAACCCCGTTATTATTATAAATACCGCCTGGCCAAACCAATGGGATACGGCCGGTAAATAATCCAAGTCCTCCACGGATCACCAAATTTTCATCAGGCATTTTATAAGTAAAACCTAAACGTGGTGAAATTGACCAGGGAATTGATGGCTTTTGGCCTGATCTTGCCCCTTTAAGATCGTGGTATTTTGAAAGTTCTGCTATAGCAGAATCATTGAAAAATTTATCTTCCACCAGGTCAGTTAAAAATGCTGTTTTATCAGCCCTTACACCAATATTTAAAGTTAGATTTTCATTCACTTTTAATTCATCATTAATAAAGAAACCTAACCTGCCTACCTTAAAATTTGCTGCTGATTTTGTTTCGTCTGTAGCACTTCCATCCAATAAGGCAATACCCCTGGTATAACCCGGCCCTGCATTAACACCAGATGGGGTAACAATGCCATTTGCATTATCATAAAAATTTTGAAGGTTGATAAATGTATAAGTGCCGTAAGAATTTTGAATGAATACGTTATACGCTTTTGTAAGTTCATTGTCTGTACCTATAGATATTGCATTTTTGCCAACAGTAAATTTAAAAGCATCCTGCAAGGCATAATTTGTTGTTTTTAATAAATTTTGGGTAGAGCTTGGCTCAGTTCCAAAAACAAATCTGCCTGATCCGTCGGTGATCGTAACTCTTGGAAAAGGTTTATCCAATGGTCCCCTGTCATCCTGCACATCAGTGGTTGTAAAAAGGAACCTGTTAGTTGCACCATTTTTTAAAGTACTTCTAAATTCAAGCGCACCTGATTGCGTAACATTGGGAATTATATAACCATTATTATAGAAATTAATATTTGTTGAGTTGCTTGCAGTTACATTATTTCTGAAGCTTTTATTGTACCTGTAACTAACAGATAATTTATTTCGGGTATTAATATTCCAGTCAATCTTACCTGTGTACCTGTTTGCTTCTACTTTTTCTGGGTTATCCAAATAAGACCCGGGATCGTAACCATACTTTGTTTTTAAGAAAGTAGCAAGGCTGTCAACTGCTGATACCCTGTTATTGGCTCCAGAATAATTTGAAAAACCAAAAGGCTGCGGCCTGTCATCCCGCTGAATTTCTGCCAAAAGAAAATAAAATAATTTGTTTTTAACCAATGCCCCGCCAATACGGATACCGGTAGTTTGATTTTTGAAATCAGGTAATTTGGTACGCTCAAATTGATTTGTAGTACCTGGCTTTAAAGTAGCCACAGGTGATTTTCCGGCAAGTGACTGATTACGGAAAACATGGTATAGGGAGCCTTCAAATTTGTTTGTGCCAGATCTTGTAATGGCATTGATACCACCTCCGGTGAAGTTTCCAATAGATGCATCATAAGGAGAAATCAATACCTGGAACTGATCGATTGCATCAATGGAAATAGGGGAAGTACCTGTTTGCCCCCCATTAGTACCTGAAGCAGCCAAACCAAACTGATCGTTATTTGCTGCACCATCAATATAAAATGAATTATAACGGTTGTTTTGTCCGGCAATTGAAATACCACCATCCGAAGCAGTTATTTTTGCCTGCGGCACAAAACGAACATAGTCCTGAATACTCCTGCCAATGGTAGGAAGATTTGCCATTTTATCCCTGCCAACAGAAGTTTGCGTTCCTCCTTTACCTG
This sequence comes from Ferruginibacter sp., assembly GCA_031392305.1. Taxonomy (GTDB): domain Bacteria; phylum Bacteroidota; class Bacteroidia; order Chitinophagales; family Chitinophagaceae; genus Ferruginibacter. The sequence continues at coordinate 3,527 of JANMVB010000110.1, read as the reverse complement.
ATGCAGCCAATGATCTTGTAGTGGTAACTACTACTTCGGTTAAACTTGTTGTGGTTGCCGTAAGCTCAAAGTCTTCATTCAATACTTCTCCAAGCGAAAGGTTTAATCCTTCCTTTGAGTTTGAATTAAAACCAACACTTGAAACCGTTACAGTGTACGGCCCACCCGGGTTCATGTTGGATAAACTGAATATACCACCTTTACGGGCAGCAGTTGTATATACAGTTCCTGTAGGAGTGTGTACCGCCGTAATAGTAGCTCCCACCAATCCGGAGCCGTTGGTGCTTTTTACAACACCTCCCATACTACTGGTAGTAACCTGGGCATTTATTAAAAATGGCATTGCCAATACAGCAATGAAAAGGGGTAAAAGTTTTTTTATAAGCATACAATTTCTGTTTTATCTCGGCAAAGAAAGGTAATAATTGCCTGAAAAAGTTAAATTTATTAACAAGTTAAAAGGCAACCTTCCAATTGGTAACGCTGCGTATTAATAATTTTTTATCATTAAAACTATTCCTTAAATCGAAACGGACTGCGTAAAACATTCAAGACCAAACCTTGTTAACTTTGCACATAAATTTAAAAAATGTTAGATAGTATTGAAAGTGCCATCCAGGATATTAAAAATGGCAAGCTGGTAATTGTAGTAGATGACGAAGACAGGGAAAATGAAGGTGATTTTATTACTGCCGCACAAAATGTTACCCCCGAAATTATCAATTTTATGAGCACCCATGGCCGGGGATTAATTTGTGCCCCGCTCTCCGAAGAAAGATGCGATGAATTGAACCTGCAGGCGATGGTTAGCGACAATACTTCTTTGCACGCAACTCCCTTTACCGTAAGTATCGATCTGTTGGGCAACGGCTGTACCACCGGCATTTCAGCATCCGACAGGGCTAAAACAGTACAGGCGCTTGTTGACCCTGCCACAAAACCAGAAGACCTTGGGCGCCCCGGGCATATTTTCCCACTGCGTGCAAAAAAAGGCGGCGTGTTAAGAAGGACCGGCCATACCGAAGCAACCATCGACCTGGCAAGGTTGGCAGGCTTTGCCCCGGCAGGTGTGCTGGTAGAAATTATGAATGAAGATGGCACCATGGCCCGCCTGCCGCAGCTACGGGAAATTGCAATAAGATTTGATCTTAAACTCATTTCAATTAAAGACCTCATCGCTTACCGCCTTGCAAAAGAAACACTCATAAAAGAACAGGAAAAAGTACAAATGCCTACCAAATATGGCATATTTGAGCTCATCGCTTTTGAACAGGTAAACACCGGCGAAATACACCTCGCAATAAAAAAAGGCACGTGGAAAAAAGATGAACCCGTGCTGGTAAGAGTGCATAGCAGTTGTATGACGGGTGATATTCTCGGCTCCCTCCGCTGCGATTGTGGCGATCAGTTACATGCTGCCTTAAAAATGGTAGATGCCGCAGGCAAGGGCCTGGTATTATATATGAACCAGGAAGGCAGGGGGATTGGCCTACTCAATAAATTAAAAGCTTATAAACTGCAGGAGCAGGGCATGGATACCGTTGAGGCAAATCTTGAACTCGGCTTTGGTATGGACGAACGTGACTATGGTGTTGGCGCACAAATTCTGCGCCACCTGGGTGTAAGTAAAATGAAACTGATGAGCAATAACCCACGAAAGCGTGCCGGCCTCCTCGGCTATGGCCTCGAAGTAGTAGAAACGGTACCCATCGAAATTAAGCCCAATGAGCACAACGAAAAATACTTGCTCACCAAAAGAGATAAGATGGGGCATGATATATTGATAGAACACTAAATGCTTATTTCTGATGAATGATTTTTTGATGTACGATTTGTAAAAATTCTTGTTGAACAGGCATTTGTTTTTCAATTAAACATCGTTGTGTTACTCCCTTGTACGGCATACCTATTTGGTACATTTCCTGCGTTTTGTGATTGCGTAATACCCTCATTCTGCTTCAGTTGTTGGTCTGGAGACCAACAACGGCGAACGGCTGTATAACGCAGGTAAAGATCCCCAATGGTATAGCGTACAAGAGGGCGATGCAACGATGCTCCTCATTGCTTCTTAGCCCGGACAAAAATAAAATAGTAGTAAAAGAGCCAACAAAAAATCAGGCATCTTACATTTATTCCGCCTGCTTTACTTCATTTAAAGCCCTGATCCTTTTCTTTTCTTCATCGGGAGTAAATAGCTGGGTGAGGCGGTCAAAATCTTTGCGGTACGAGAGGCTGATACCGGTACGTACCCGCTGTCCTACAAGCTCGTAATTAGTGCGGTTAAAGCCCACGAGCCTTATCCTGCCATCCTTGGTAAGCAACCACTCTGCTGTGATATCAGGCGTTACAAACAAGTTTACATTGCGGCCCGTGTTAATGTAGGGGTTATTATAATCGAGGTTTACGCCGGCTGAAATGATGAGCCTTCCATTGAGTAAGGTAAATACCAAACCGCTTTTTGCAGCGGCCTGTAATTTGGCTACATTACTTGAAAGATCAGTTCCCACACTGGTATTCAAATCGAGGTAAAGGGCAGTATTGGGTACATACTTTTGTAAAAATTTATTGAAGAAGCCGGAGAGCGCATTGGAAACCACGCCACCAATAGTACTTGATAATACATTGTAACCACTGCTTACATTTAAGAAGCTCTGGCTGCTGCTTATAAATGAGTTGAACAATAAAAGAGAGGTTACCTGTTTATTTAATTCGTTTTTATCTTCTTTAAATTGTTGCAATCTTTTTACAACGATAAAATTGTTTCGCAGTGCATTTGATTCGGGCATTATGAATTCAAAATCAATGGCGGGTTTTAAAAGTGTTTCGGTTAAATGTGCTAATATTTTTACATCGCCCTTTTGCCTGATTTCATTGGTGCCTGTGATATTTTTAAAATCGACATTGCTTGCCAGGTATTCAGCAATTAGATTTATTTGGGCATTGAGTGCATCGCCGGTCCATACGATGGTGCCACTGTTTACCGTAAAGTATTTTTTTAGAAAGGTTTGAAAATTAAACGTGTATTCGCCCCGGGTAATATTGTACCTGCCATTGATAGTGAGTGGTTCTTTATTACCTACCCTTATTTTTAAAAGGCCGTTGCCGGTGCCTTTAATTATATCACCGGTGGTTTCATCTAAAATCACATCTATTTTGCAGGAAGGGTTTGCCGTGAGTGTCATGTTTACTACGATGTTGCTGGAAATCCTGTTCCTGAAATCATTCTCCATCTTACTACCAAACTGTATAAAATCTATATAATCTACCGCACCACTTTCCAGGCTGTTGCCGCTTAATAAATAAATCTGGCTGGTATCTGTTCTGGATGGTTCACCGCTTATATCCATAACCATATTATCAATGCCACCGTTGAGCGTCATTTTTGCATTGCCAATTACTTTACCATAAAACTGGGAGTTGTCTTTTTTTGTGGTGTTCAACACCAGTAATTTATCTGATTCGAATACGATATCATCAAATACAAAATTTTGAAAAAAGCGGTGATACATTTTGCCGCTAAGCGTAGC
>JANMVB010000079.1:0-5328 GCA_031392305.1 Ferruginibacter sp. | reverse complement strand
TTGAACACTTTTCTATTTGAACAGAAAATAAAACAAAACATTGAAAAAAATAATCTTTCTTACCCTTGCACTTTCTATTACTGCACTTTTACAAGCACAGCAACTGTTATCAAAAAAGCAAATAGAAATACAACAAACTGTTGTAAAAATGTTTCAGGCTTTATCTAACCGGGATTCTATAGCTTTAAAATTTTATTGCTCACCTGATATTACATTATACGAATATGGCCAGACATGGAATATAGATACACTTATCAGGAAAGCAATTACAATGAATCAGTCAGCAGACTTTAAGCGCACAAATACTTTTGACTTCATCAATATTAAAACAGATGAAACTACAGCATGGGCCACTTATTGGCTGAGTTCATTTATTACCAAAGATGCCAAAGAAACAGCCATACAATGGTTGGAAACAGTAGTTTTATCAAGGCACAAAAAAATGTGGAAAATAAAACACCTTCATTCAACACTAATCAAAAAAAAATAGACAATGGGTATTTAATAAAGGAGAAATTTGTTTGTACAGCAGCCAACATTAGGAACAATAGCCAAAAGCCCCCTAAAAAGAAGCCCCCCGTTAAACGTTGTTACCGGGGGCTTTTGGTTATTATTTATTGACCGACGCCTGGCAGAGTGCCACTACTGCATAGCTATAGGTAGTTAATAGCCTTTACAGACGACACAACTAAAACTAATAGTCCCACAAACTCATTTATCTACTACAGAATTCGCAAGTTAACACCGTACAAATTATTAGAATTTTAAGCCAGCATTAAATAATTACTTGAAAAAACATTTTTTGAATAGAACTATATATTTATTGTTTATCAATAATTTTTTATTATTTTGTGGCATAATTTAAACTTTTAAAAATTATGTCAAAAAGAAACAACTTCGTATTTATAGGCTTACATATTGTTGCGTGGGTCATCTTCGTTGGTTTGTGCATAGAAGCCGGTGGTTTGATAGTGAATTTTGTATTTAGTATTTACAAACCTGAATTTGTGCAAAACCTGTATCAAAAGTTGGACTTAAGTGAAATGTATAATCGTAGCAAATGGGCTTTCTTCGGAATGTATAGTTTTATCCTGGTCGTCGCACTTTTTAAAGCATACTTATTTTATATAGTTGCCATGCTTATGCACAAAATAGATTTATCTAAACCATTCAACAGCTTCGTTTCAGAACAGATAACAAAAATATCTTACTGCACTTTTTCTATAGGTATATTAAGTTATATAGCCCGGCAAACAGCCAAAAATTTACAACACCGTGGTTATGCTATTGACAACCTAAACCAGTTTTGGGCAGACAGTCAGGCATTTATCCTGATGGCGGCTGTTATCTATGTTATTGCGACTATTTTTAAAAAGGGAGTTGAAATCCAAAACGAAAACGATTTAACTGTTTAACTATGCCAATCATTGTAAACTTAGATGTGATGATGGCAAAACGTAAAATTTCTCTGAATGAACTTTCTGAAAGAGTTGATTTGACATTATCTAATCTTTCCATCTTAAAGACGGGAAAGGCAAAAGCAATCCGCTTTAGCACCTTGGATGCAATTTGCAAAGCCTTAGACTGCCAACCTGGTGACATTTTGGAATATGTTAATGAAAAAAAATGAACAACGAACCGCTAACAAGGGTATTGCAAAAACGACCTCACTGCAAACCATACATAACTAATTTCAACAGAACAATGAAACCAGGATAGAAAACTGAAGTGAAAAAGTTTGTCGAAAGCGATTAACAATGAATGGCATATTTAACAATTAAGCAAATGATTAAGAAGTATTCAGTTTTGATATGCATAGTTATTTCTGTGATTTTAATGGTAATAGCAACCTTAGTTTATCCTGGCGGCTCATTGCTTGACAAAAATTCTACAGGGTTTAACTGGTCAAAAAATTTCCTAAGCAATTTGTTTGCAACAAAAGCAATAAATGGTTCAGAAAACCCTGGCTGGATTTGGGCACTTATTGGAATGGCATTCCACTCGGTTGGTTATGGAATTTTTTTTATCAATATGTCAAAAAAGATCACTTCAAGACAATGGGCAAATATTTTAAAATTTATAGGTGCTGCCAACATAATACTTATTTTCTTAATCGCCACACCCTTGCATGACCTGGGAGTAATATCGATCATTTTAACATTGATTGGTTTATTTACTATTACTGTATTTATCCTAAAGTCAAAACTTCATTTACTTAAATTCTGCTGTATTATTTGCTTATTAACTTATTACTGTTTCTTTTCACTTTTTGGTTTTGGATATTTGGGTTTGTCAGTCATAATGCAGAAAGTATATATTATAAGCTCCATGCTATTAGTTTTAGGGTTAGAGTATTTTACCAAATATGAAGACTTTATACAAATTAAATCAAGCGGACAGAAAATACAAGCAACGAACCGCTAACATTAAGAACAATAGCCGAAAGCCCCAAAAAGAATTCCCCGTTAAACGCTGTTACCGGGGGCTTTTGGTTATTGTTTGTTGACTGACATCTTCTGATTATATTGGCCTGGTCAATTTATCAATATTGCAGGTAAAGCTCCCCACAGCTTTTTAGTACAAGAGGGCGACGCAACGATGTTCCTCATAGCTTCCCTGCCCGGACAAAAAATGTATTTGTTCTTTAAAAAATAACTGCGCATTTACGATTGCAGCAACTTCTATAAAAGCAGGCGACCACTATGGGGTAGGGTTGTATTACTTAGCATCAACTTTAGTAATTTTATTTAATATCAAAATAAAACTATATTGCCAACCTATCATTAAATACGAACCATCAACAGGCAGTGAAAGAATATAAAAAGCAGCATTTGATAATTTACCAAAACAAATTAAACAGCATAGTTTTTAGCATCGTTTTAATTTTTAGTTCCAGCCTTTGTGTATGTCAAAGTGTTGACGTGGGGAGTTGGAACATTCTACACCTTAAATACAACCTGAACGAAAAATGGAGTGTGTTTGGTGAAGGGCAATTGCGTTCCATAAAATTTTACAATGATTTTCATTACTACGAATTTAAAGGTGGGGCTAATTATAAAGTTCATAAAAATGTACAGGTAACTTTAAGTGCCGGTAGTTACCAAACTTATAATGAGGGCGGAAATTTTGTTACGCCAAAAAACAATGATGAATTCAGGCTTTGGCCGCAGGTTATTTTTTTTCAGTCGATAAGCAGGTTAAAAATAGAACAACGCTATCGTGCTGAATTTAGATTTACCAGTAATGGCTACAGGAACCGTTTTCGTTACAGGTTGGGTGTTGGTTATCCATTTGGTAATGCGGTTAAAGGGTATAAGCCATTTCAAATGAGTGCAAGCAATGAAATTTTTTTTACAGACAAAGAACCTTACTTTGAAAGGAACAGGCTACAATTTGCATGTAGCTACAAACCTTCAAAAACAACCACTTTGCAGGTAGGTTATATACACCAGTTCGACTATAAAATAAATGATGAAACAGGGCGTGACTTTCTGCAAATTGGTATATACCTTGAATTGTTTAGAAAGGAATTAAATAAAACACCGGGTGAAATTGAAATGAAAGATAATTAGGGTTAAAGCGGGCATTTGAATTACCCTGAAGCCGTAAGCAGTTGATTGAGTTAATTAGGTTAACCGCAGAGAATAAAAGAAAATGGAGATTACCCAGAGGAATAATTTCAATCTCTGCGTTAACTCTTTTCACTCATTTTCTCAGCGGTAAAAAAGAGATAAAGCTGAACTATATTTTTTAAGTGATACGCCAAAACATTTGCTGCATGAATATTTTTAACACCGTTGTTTGCATAGCGGTATGTTGTTTTTTATTTACCGGTTGTAATAATGATACTGCCTCACAAAACGAGCCGCCCATTGGTACGGAAACACTTTTTACTTTACTGCCTGCAGATAGCACCCATATTACTTTCAACAACGCACTTACTGAAACTGTGCAGGCCAACGTAATTATGTATAATTATTTTTATAACGGTGGCGGTGTAGCAATTGGTGATGTTAACAATGATGGGTTGCAGGATGTATATTTTACCGGTAATATGGTGCCCAATAAATTGTACCTCAACAAAGGCAATATGCACTTTGAAGATATTACTTTGCAGGTAGCCGTTGGCAGCAGGCTCAATGGCTGGAAAACAGGTGTAACCATGGCCGACGTAAACGGCGATAGCCTTACCGATATATATGTTTGCTACTCAGGCAATATGCCGCCGGAAAGCAGGCGGAATGAATTGTTTATTAATACCGGTATTGATGACGGGGGCATGCCGCACTTTAAAGAGATGGCGCAGGAAGTTGGCCTGGCAGATGAAGGTTTCAGCACGCAGGCCACCTTCTTTGATTTTGACCGTGACAATGACCTGGACATGTTTTTACTGAATCACAATGCAGGTACTTTTAATTCGCTGGATGAGAGTACGATTCAGCAAATTCTTCAAAAGCCGGACGCAGCAGCCAGTTCAAAACTATATAGAAATGATAACGGGCATTTTACGGATATATCTTCTCCGGCTGGTTTATACAGGTCAGCTTTTAGTTATGGGTTGGGTGCCGGTGTTGCTGATTTTAATGGGGATGGATGGCCCGATATTTATGTGTCGAACGATTACTCTGCGCCGGATTTTTTATACATAAATAATGGTAACGGAACTTTTACGGATAAATTAAAAACAGCGCTTGGGCATACGTCGCTTTATTCAATGGGTAATGATGTGGCCGATATTAACAACGATGGCCTGCCCGATATTTATGTATTGGATATGCTGCCCGAAGACAACAAAAGGCAGAAGCTTTTATTTGCACCCGACAATTATGAATATTTCAACATGATTGCAGGGGCAGGGTTTAATAACCAGTACATGCGCAACATGCTGCAGATAAATAACGGCAATGGTACTTTTAGTGAAGTGGGCCAGCAGGCTGGTATTTCAAACACAGATTGGAGCTGGGCACCCTTGTTTGCAGATTATGATAACGACGGTTGGAAAGACCTGTTTGTAAGCAATGGTTTTTTAAAAGATTTTACCAACCTTGATTTTATCCGGTATAAAAGTGCGGCCATGCAAAGTGCCACACCACAAACCAACAGGCAGCAACTGCTGATGGAGGTGCTGGGCAAAATGCCTGCCTCTAACGTGAACAATTACCTGTATAAAAATGAGGGCGGTGTTAGTTTTACAAACAAAGGTGCGGAGTGGGGATTCAATATTCCCTCTAACAGCAATGGCGCTGCTTATGCGGATCTTGATAATGATGGCGACCTTGACCTGGTGGCAAATAATATTAACCAGCCTGCATTCATTTATCAAAACAA
>JANMVB010000002.1:0-3153 GCA_031392305.1 Ferruginibacter sp. | reverse complement strand
TGTTAGTTAATTATTATGTGGGCAAAGATCCACATTGGTATTTAGTACAAGAGGGCGATGCAACGATGATGCTCATTGCTTCATAGCCCGGACAAGAAATATTTTTTATCCCGAAGTAACCACATTGTTTGCATCTGATTTTATGGCAATGTCAATTGCTGCCGGTTGAAATGTGTTTAGTTTTTCCAGGTCAAGTATTGTAACCTGGTTATCTTCATCACGGTGATACATCGGCACAAATTTAGCACCCACCACCACCTCTTTTAAAGTATAAGATGAACGTGCAATTACTGTGTTGCTGAACATGTCATCGAAGGCTTTTATATACACGATTACTTCACCGCTGGTATTGGTAAAATCTTCCTGCGAAAATTTATAAAATGGGCTGTCTTCATTTATGGGGTGTACAATCGTCCAGCTCAGCGAAAGATTATTTACCCTGGCATACTCAAGCTCCATCTGAAAAAATTTGTTGCTGAGCTTTCCATTTTCTTCGAGCATGATGCCCGCCGTAACCTTCGCTTCCACTTCGGAAAGATTATTGTTTTTATATGGCGCAATCCTCACCATAAACGCAATGCCATCTCTGAAGGGTGCTATCACTGCATTTTCACTGAAACGCACAAACGCTTTTGGCTTACTGAAACGGCCATAAAATAAACCGGTGGCTATGGCAAAACTCAGCAGCCCGATCAACGCCTCAAGGGCGGCAACAGAGCTGGCAGCAAACCCATGCGGACTTATGCGTCCATAACCCACCGTGGTAAATGTTTGTGCACTAAAAAAATAGGCTTCACCAAATTTTTCAAGGGTATTACTGGCCTTGATACCTTCCAGGTTTTCCATACCAATGGCATAATAAATACCGGCAAAAATCAAATTCATCAATCCATAAAAACCAATCAGCAGGAACAGGAATTTCCACCGGGGCATTTGCAACATGGTGTGGTACCAGCTTGTTCTTTCGAAATATCCGATCCCACGTTTTTCGATATTGGGTCTGCCATCTTTGTTTACAAAACGGCCACCATAGTCGGAGCTGTTGGTGCCAAAGCCGGTATTTATTTCAGTTTTTGCCTTTGTATTAATTTTTCTGAGTAATGCCATTGAAGGATTTTATCTTTGATTGGTATCGTAAATTAAACAATATTTGTTGTACTCCATTTTATGCAATTTACAAAAGCACTGCAACATACCATTGTTTGGAAAGCCCTCAATACCGTGCTTACTTTTTGTATCAATTTACTGCTGGTACGCATAATGGGCGCCGAATACAGCGGTATGTTTTTTTATGCCATTGCAATGCTTACATTTTTTACACTTGTAATAAGTTGGAGCATCGAATCGGGCATTACTTATTATGGAAGCAATGAGCCCGTCAACATTATTTCACTTTCCATTGTCATATTGCCCCTGCTTTTGCTGCAGGCAGGTATAAGCTGGCTGCTGCTGGGTTTTATAGAAACACCCATTGATAAAACCCTCTGCTGGCTCTTTATAATTTCAAACCTTGCCATTGTTTATTTTTCTGCATTGTACTATGCACAAAAGAAATTTTTATCATTAAATCTTGTGGTATGTGGTGTAAATATTTTGGTGCTGTTGGTGCTGTACTATTTATTCTTCAGGCCTCATACTATTGCAAGTAATGAAGTATTCAATAAACTTTCAATACCCACCTGGCGAAATAATTTTGATGATAACGCCGGTAAAATTTACAGTAGTTTTTATTGGGTGCCATTCATTTATTTTTCAGGGTTTTTATTGCAGGCTATCATTTTAGTGATCTTCTTTTTTAGCAGGCCGGGGTTAAAAATTTCCCCAATAAAAATCCCTGTAGTACTCATAAAAAAAGTTCTTGCTTATTCTTCCGTTGCCCTTATCAGCAACATATTGTTCTTCCTGGTAACAAGGGTTGATTATTACTTTGTACAAAAATATTGTGATGAAGTGGCACTAAGTAATTATGTGCAGGTATCAAAACTGGGGCAGTTGCTGATACTGCTGCCCTCTATGATGGCCGCTGTAATCTTCCCATATAGCTCGGGTAAAGATGATGCTGATTACCTGGATAAATTAAAAGTACTCTGCCGTATTATTTCATTATTATTTATACCCGCTGCCCTGGTGATAATTATTGGTGGCTACTGGTTTTTTCCCTGGCTATTCGGCCCGGGGTTTAATTTTATGTACCCTGCTTTTTTATGGTACCTGCCGGGCTTTTATTCGTTAAGCATTGTTACCTTGCTGGCAGCATACCTGGCAGGCAAGGCCATGATACTTTCAAATATGAAAGCTTCTCTGGCAGCATTGATGGTGGTAATTACTGGGGATATTTTATTGATACCCGTTTGGGGCATTTACGCAGCGGCAGTCGTAAGCAGCGCAGCATATATTGCCTGCCTGGCTTACCTGTTGTGGGTATATAAAATAAAGTTAGGCGTAAAGGTTGCTGACTTTTTTGTGTTTAAAACGGGTGATTTTAAAACAATTTTTTCTAAAGCATCCATCAATAATTAAAATCCTTTTCTTTGCTCCCTACCCAAAGGAGAGGGGGTGAGGTGAGTAGTAAAAATAGTATTTACAAAACTTAATAAAATACAACAGTATTAGATGAGGTATATGCAATCAAATACTGGAAACGGCCTCGAATAAAAAGTGCTAGAAAATTTCAACATAATCCGTTAAGAAATCAAGGCTGTTTGAGCCGGGCATAAGCTTCAATCCATTGAACTCTTGTCGGCGAGTTCCTTGATTTTAGGATCATGTTGAAATTTTCAGCCTTTTTATTCGCAGCCTTGATTTTTTTTGTTTTTTTTTTATCAAGAAAAAAAAGAAAATGAAGTCTAACTTATTATCAGTTTAGGTTTGCGAATGTTTTACCTGATCTTAAAATACAATAAAATAAACATTGAAAATCTTCAATTCCATACATTGGCTTGCAACATGGTTCGCCATGGCAATATTAAAACGAAGCCTGCATTACCGACTGAAGGGGGAGGGGGCCACCTGGCTGCAAAATACATCCACCAACACACCAACAATTTTTAACCGGATCGACTTTATATTGGATCAATGCCGGAATAAAAAAGTATTGCATATTGGCTTTACAGATCATCCCTACACAAAAGAAAAAATAAATGCCGGCGGATT
>JANMVB010000664.1:0-2846 GCA_031392305.1 Ferruginibacter sp. | reverse complement strand
GAACCTACTTTTGTAAGCGAACAATATTTACTCGATCTTGAAAGAGAAGCCTTCCTAAGCCTTACCGGCGAAAAGAAAACACTCGAAAGAATACAAAGTGTATTGAAAAGCGGAAAGCCTTTAAGAAATTAAATTATAATAGTTTACTGGCCGGTGGTTGCCTGGTTAAAAATATCAGTTAATGAATAAGTTTATGGGCGGCCTTACTTTGGGTATTATTGCAACCAGTTGCTTTTTTATCTTCGTCAACCCTTTTCAAAAAAAGGCTCCCGTTCAGGATATAGGTATTGTTGAAAATGGGATTGATTCTTTTAAATTAATGGATACAATTGCAAGGAAGGATACTACAATTTCTGCATTACCTACTGCCAAAAAAAACAATGGTTCTATCAACAGGGATTCCCTGGTATTATTTGCAAAAACGCTTTTAGGTACCCCTTATTTATATGGCAGTACCGATCCTTTAAAAGGGTTTGATTGCTCAGGATTTATTACTTATGTATTTAATCATTTTAGCATGAAGGTGCCCCGCTCATCTTACGAGTTTGCAAATGTTGGCAAAAAAATAGCATTAAATACCTGCAAGCCGGGTGATGTAATATTGTTTACAGGCACCAATCAACTGGAGCGTACCATTGGCCATATTGGTATTGTATGTGAGGTTGTAAATGGATATGCATCTTTTATTCATAGCAGCAGTGGCAAGGCCAATGGTGTTACCATTACATCTATGGATAATAAATTTTACCAGGAACGTTTTATGGCTGCAATTGATTTGCTTTCTCTTAACTAAGCAAATTTTATTTTGTAATGAAAACCGTTGACAAATAATGTACGTTTTCAAAAAATTTTGTGGGTATATATATTGCGGGTAAAGATCCACATTGGTATTGCGGTACAAGTGAGTGACACAACGATGATGCCCATAGATATTAAGCCCGGACAATTATTTATTTCATTGAAATATGCATTTTAGATGATTTATAATTTGCCTGAAAAGATTTTTAAATGATACAATAATGGGTGAAGCCGAATTAAATAAACAAACACAACAACTGATTATTCATTCGGTGATTTTCTTTTACGGAGATGCGGCTACCGAAGAACTGAGTTTTCAAATTGGTAAGGATATTAATGATCACTGGAATGAAGCCAATGGCCACGTAAATATAAAAGGCAAACAATATAAAGTGGTGTTTGATATTGATGGGATTTGGGCGCCGGGCCTTACACCGGAGATGATTTTTGAGAATGAAACCCCCCGGAACAATTACTTCAGGATTGAATCATTTGCGGGTACTGATATTTCTTTTGTAGATGGTATTGGCAGCAATACAGGTTATTTTAAACTCGATAATCTGCTCAATAATTCTACCACGGCGGCGCATGAATTTGGTCACACCATTGGGCTGCACCACCCGACAGTGCTTGATATCAGGGGCAAGGGCATACCTGGTATCATGTATCCACGGGGCACCATTGTTGATCCGCAATTTCAATATAATCCATTAGCAGCACCGCTTGAACCTGGGGGTACTATCAATCCATTTACCAGAAAAGTTTTGCAGGAAGATATTGATAACCTGCAATTAAAAAAGCTGGATTTTAACAGGGCTGGTTTTGCTGTGCTCGGAAATTTTACTGCCCACTGGCATGATAAACATTTACAGTAAACCAACCGCTGGTAATATTTAAGCCCTCTGCCAATAATAAAAAACCTTATCTTGAAAGCCTAAAAATTAGCAGGAGTATGTCAATTTTATCTATTGAAAATCTGCGTAAAGATTACGGCAAAATCCAGGCATTGAAGGGTGTAAGTTTTGATGTGCCGGCGGGTTCGGTATTTGGCATACTGGGGCCTAACGGCAGCGGTAAAACGACTATGCTGGGAGTGATCACCGATATACTCCGGCCCACTGCCGGCAGTTATAAATTGTTTGATGAAATACCAAACGAAACACACCGGCGCCAGATAGGTACATTTTTAGAAACTCCCAATTTTTATCATTATTTATCCGGCGAAAAAAATCTGCGGATTGCAGCAGCAATAAAAGAAAAAGGTGCTGAAGATATTCCCCGGGTGCTGGAGATGGTGAACCTTACACAAAGAAAAGATTCACGTTTCAGCACTTATTCATTGGGTATGAAACAGCGGCTGGCTATAGCATCCTGCCTGCTGGGTAACCCGGAAGTATTGATTTTGGATGAACCCACCAACGGCCTTGACCCGGTAGGGATTGCGGAAATAAGGGAACTTATAAAACGCCTGCACTACGAAGGAAAAACTATTATCATGGCCAGTCATTTACTGGATGAAGTAGAAAAAGTTTGTTCGCATGTGGCTATTTTAAAAAGGGGCGTATTGGTTGCTACTGGTGAGGTGGATGAAATACTTGCATCAGAGGATATTGTGGAGATTGGTGCAACCGATTTAGCTACTTTAAGAAATGTAATTCAACAAATGACCGGCTATAGCCAGTTAAAGGAACATGGAAATTTGTTGCAACTTTTTTATCCCGTTGGCACTGCCAACCTGGGAAGTATAAATCAGCATTGCTTTAGTAAAGGTATTGTGCTGAATTACCTGCATTTAAAAAAGAAAAGCCTTGAATCGAAGTTTATGGAATTGACGAATTGAGAGGGTTAATGGTTGATGGTAGGTTGTTGGTTGTTGATGGTTGGTTGTTGATATTAATTTACTTGACTTAATTATAAAGCAAGATTATGTTGAAATTATTAAAAATTGAATGGCTGAAAATAAAGAACTACAATGCCTTTATTATCCTCAGCAGTTTTTTTGCCCTGGGAGTTGTTACAGTAAATTATATCATATTTATTGTAAACAA
>JANMVB010000413.1:0-2671 GCA_031392305.1 Ferruginibacter sp. | reverse complement strand
AAATGCTTTTAATACAATTCAGTAACTTACAGACATCATTTTCTTTTTTTTTCTTGATAAAAAAAGAAACAAAAAAAATCAAGGCTGCATAAAAAAGGGCTAAAAATTTGAATGCTTGTCTAAAATGAAATTAGTCACAGCTTTAGAATATACCCAAACATATGTGCGACTTACAAGCTAATAATAAAGCCATGCATTTGTAACATCAATTTCATTTCTTCACGACAAGCCTTCAAATTTTCTTAACGCCTTTTTATGAGGAGGTACCTGAGATAGCTGATCTAAATACAGTTTATTATAAAATGTGGGTAAAGTTACTCATTGATAAAATGTACAAGGGTGCGACGCCGCTGAAGCCAAATTGAAAAAATTCTGCCCGGACAATAAAAAAATTATGTTATATAGATGACGCAAGGATGTTGCCCATGGCTGCTGCTGAGTTCGGACAAAAAAGTAACTCATATTTTTAACCCTTTACCAGTATATCTTTTATTGCGCCACCACGGAACAACTACATTTTAAAAGCATCCGTGCATAATAATTATTAATCCATAAATTTGTTGCATTAAAACCCAATCGCTGTATGAAAAGAGTATTGATATCAATGTGCTGCTACCTGATAGGTGTAGCCGCAATTGCCCAGGCAGAAAATAGCCGCCCGGCAATTATTCCCGAGCCCGTTAAGCTGGTGCAAAACCAGGGATACTTTATACTTCCTGAAAATATAACGATGGAAGCACCCGGCCTGCCTGCATTACAGCCAACCATCAATTTTTTGAAAAAACGGCTTAGCCTGCCCACCGGTTACAATGTTACTGTAAGTGCGCAGGCAACGGCAGCAAATATTAAGCTGGTAATAAACACCCAACCAGATAACGTACTTGGCAGCGAAGGCTACCAGTTAAGTGTAACACCCAATGGTGTAATAATCAGTGCCAACCAACCAGCAGGTATATTTTATGGCGTACAAAGTTTATTGCAATTGCTGCCCCACGAAATAGAAAGTGATGTAGCAGTACAAGCTGTAAAATGGCAGGCGCCCTGCGTAGAAGTAACCGACTATCCAAGGTTTGGATGGAGAGGGTTAATGTTTGATGTATCCCGCCACTTTTTTACAAAGCAGGAAGTAAAAGATTTTATCGACCAGATGGTACGCTACAAGTTCAATCTTTTACACTGGCACCTTACCGATGATGAAGGCTGGAGGATAGAAATAAAAAGCCTGCCGGAACTTACCGGCAAAGGCTCTAAAAGGGTAGATAAAAGCGGCTACTTCGGCACTTTTTCTACACCCTTGCCCGATGAGCCGCTCAACTACGGCGGCTTCTATACACAGGAAGATATTAAGGAAGTAATCGCATACGCCAAAGAACGTTTTGTAAATGTGTTGCCCGAGGTAGATGTACCCGGCCATAGCCTTGCCGCTATTGTTGCTTATCCCGAATTGGCCTGCACAGCCGGTGCAGATAAATACCGGGTACGCTCCGGCGAAAAAATTATGGAGTGGCCCGCAAGCGGTCATTTTTATGGATTGATTGATAACAGCCTTTGCCCTGCAAATGAAAAAGTGTATTCATTTCTTGATAAAGTTTTTACAGAAGTAGCCGCCCTTTTTCCATTCGAATACATTCATGTGGGCGGAGATGAAACTGCTAAAAACTTTTGGGAAAAAAGCGAAGCAGTAAAAGCCCTGATGAAAAAAGAAGGGTTAAAAGATATGAATGCGGTGCAAAGTTATTTTGAGAAAAGAGTTGGTAAGATCATAACAGCAAAGGGCAAAAAGCTGATAGGCTGGGATGAAATTTTGGAAGGTGGCCTGGCAGAAAATGCAGCGGTGATGAGCTGGCGTGGAGAAAAGGGTGGCATTGAAGCCGCTAAGCAAAAACACGAAGTAGTAATGAGCCCAACAACTTTTACCTACCTGGATTATATGCAGGGAGATGTAAGCATTGAGCCACGGGTTTACTCATCGCTGCGGTTAAAAAAAGCCTACCAGTTCGATCCCGTGCCTGCTGGTGTAGATGCAAAATATATCAAAGGTGGCCAGGCCAATATCTGGACAGAACAGATACCCAATGTGCGCCACCTGCAGTACATGGTATGGCCCCGTGCATTTGCTATTGCCGAATCTGTATGGTCCCCAAAAGAAAATAAAAACTGGACAAGTTTTGTACAGCGTGTAGAGCAGCAATTTAAGCGCTACAACCTGAGAGAAATAAAATATGCCACCAGCATGTACGAACCCATCTTCAACATAAAAAATAACAAGGGCAAACCCGCCATAGAATTATCAACCGAAGTAGAGGGCCTCGATATTTATTATAGTTTCGACAACTCTTTTCCCGATAATTTTTATCCAAAGTATTCCACCACGCTCACCCCACCAAAAGATGCCGCCATGCTAAGGGTAGTAACCTATCGTGGCAAACAACCGGTTGGCAGAACGATTACACTGCCGATAGATGACATTAAAAAACGGGCCGGCATAAAACCATAGCGGCAATCATTTTAAAGTATTTTTATTTTATTGTCCGGGCTAAGAAGCAATGTGGTACATCGTTGTGTCACTCACTTTTACCGCATACCTATGGGGAGCTTTACCTGCGTTATGTATGAACGCTGATTTGTTATTGTCTGAACTGTGATTCTTTTGATTGTTATGATTTGTATG
>JANMVB010000609.1:0-3902 GCA_031392305.1 Ferruginibacter sp. | reverse complement strand
CAAAAAAAAAGCTGTTCCCCCGTTAGATTAAGGGTTTTCACAGGTACAGCTGTTTGCTGACCTGGTATTGTCCATATTCCAAATAACACTTCAACGTATCTTTATTTCATCCATTTTATACATACTAAACATGCAAAAGGTAGCCTTTATCATTCCACCCACTGTAGAATTACTTGATCTTGGTGGACCTGTGCAGGTCTTTACAGAGGCAAAGGTTCATGGGATGGAAATTGATATTGAATTTTATCAATACAAAGAGAATCCCATTAGCACGTCCGGACTTCATTTTGGAAAATTAGAGAAGTATAGCAACGCAAAACTAAAAGAAGGCGATTTCGTATTTGTGCCCGGGATGGATAATGACTATGTAAACAGTATTCCATTCAAAGCCGAAAGGGAATTCTTCAACTGGTTAAAGGAATGTTCAGACAAAGGCATAACGGTTTGCTCCATTTGCAGCGGTGCATTTGCTTTGGGCCATGCAGGCTTGCTAAAAGATACGGAATGCACTACACATTGGAGGAGAGTAAAAGCCTTACAACAGCAATTTCCACAGTCAAAAGTGTTGGCTGATATTTTGTATATAAAGAGCAACAATGTTTATACGAGCGCAGGTATCAGTGCCGGCATCGACCTGGCTTTAGCTATCCTCGAAGATTTAAAAGGCCCGCTGTTTACGCACAAGGTTGCCAGGGGCCTGGTGGTTTATCACCGCAGAAGTGGCAAACATAACCAGCAAAGTATTTACCTCGATTATAGAAACCATATCAACCCCCAGGTACATGAAGTACAGGATTACCTCATCGATCATCTTTCTTATGAAAATGATATTGAAACGCTTGCCTCGTTGGTTGGTATGAGTAGCCGAAACCTGAGCCGGGTATTTAAAGAAAAAACAGGTACTACAGTACTGGGGTACCTCACACTTTTACGCATTGAGTATGCCAGCACCATGCTCAACAATCCTGAATACACCATAGAATATATTGCAGCTCAATGTGGGTTTAAAACTGCCCGGCAGTTGCAAAGGATATTAAAAAAATGAGATAATCTCAGTATGAAAAGGCATTTGAAGGGAGCAATTCAGGTTGCTGCTCCTTTACCATTTTTGCAGGTTACGTATAGTACATAGCCACTGCAGGCCGGCAATGCTGTTGCTGCCCCCAAACAGTTAGCATTTTGACTGCACATATAAAAGCTCTGCAAAATGCAGGGCTTTTTTTATTTTAGTGCACACCTGTTTCAAATAAAATCCCACACCCACCCCGAAAATTATTGGCATCCTCATTGCATGTTTTCTACAGTTCGCTATATCAATTGTAGAAAAATAAAAAATTAACCACTTATCATATTTTATGAAAACATTAGTTGCAAATGGGTTGTTAATCCAATAAATGCTATCATTTTTCCGTTAATTTTACTTTATGCTAAAAATTCAGCAAATAATTATGAGCAAGAAATTTTTTCCGGTATTTCTGATACTTACAGGCACCATTCTATTCTTTGCATTTCAAACGCAGGGTAGAAATGAAGACAACCCCAAATCAAAAAATGAAAAAATATTACGCAACGTAGGCATGTTGCTGGAGCAAGGCCATTTTAGCCCAAAAAAGATCGACGATGAGTTTTCGAAAACGGTATTAAAACGATTTATTACTGACCTGGATGATGATAAAACAATATTTCTGCAGGCAGATATTGATAGCTTTAAAAGATTTGAAGCGTCTATCGACAATGAAATTCACGGTGAAAGACTGGAGTCTTTTTACTCAATCAGTGAATCTTACACCCGCCGCTTAAATGAGGTTTCAGAATATTATACCTCAATTTTGAGCAAGCCATTTGATTTTACCAAAGATGAAAATATTTTGATGGATGGTGATAAAGTTAATTTTTCGAAAACCACTGCTGAAAGGGAAGAAGTTTGGCGCAAAAGGTTAAAATATCTGGTATTGAGCAAGTATTCGGATATGATTGATGACCGGGAAAAAAATAAGCTCAATGCAGATAAAAAAGTCACAACAACAGATAGTCTGCCCAAAGAAAAATTTGTTTACAAGGCTGATAGCACATTGGAGAGAGAAGCACGGGACCAGGTACGTAAGCAAATTGGCAGGTACTTTACCACACTTAAAAATCACAATACCACCGATGAATTGTTTAGTTCTTTTGTAAATGCTGTTACCGGAACTATGGACCCCCACACCAATTATTTTGCACCAATAGATAGCCGTGGATTTACAGAGATGATGAGTGGAAAGTTTTATGGCATTGGTGCCCAGTTAAGGGAAGATCAAAACAAAATTAAAATTGCCAGCCTGGTAACCGGAGGCCCTGCCTGGAAGAGTGGCGAGCTTGGCGTAGATGACGAAATTATTAAAATTGGCCAGGGAACTGCAGAGCCAACAGATGTTACAGGTTATGCTGTTACGGATGCAGTAAAATTAATTCGTGGTGCACAAAAAGGAACTGAAGTGAGGATAACAGTACGCAAACCTGATGGAACAATTAAAGTAATTATTTTAAAAAGGGATGAAATAAAACTAGATGATACTTTTGCCAAAAGTGCCATCATAAAAGGTGAGCACAAAATTGGTTATATCTATCTTCCTGAATTTTATGTTGACTTTGAAGATCCAAAAGGGGCTAAATGCTCAGAAGATGTAGCCCGTGAAGTGGAGAAATTAAAAGCTGAAAAAGTAGAAGGGATTGTAATTGATTTGCGTGGAAATGGTGGCGGATCATTACCCGAAGTGGTGAAAATGGCCGGACTGTTTATTGAGGATGGACCTATTTGCCAGGTAAAAGGCAGGGATGAAAGACAACCTTATCAATGGAAGGATAAAGATAAAACTGTGTTATACGATGGGCCGCTAACAGTAATGGTGGATGAGTTTAGCGCCTCTGCATCAGAAATATTTGCAGCCGCAATACAGGATTATAAGCGGGGTATAATTGTAGGCACAAGCTCTACTTATGGTAAAGGAACTGTTCAGCGTACCATTCCTTTAAACCCTGAAAGCGATGGTGATTTGTTTAATAAAAAAGGAGAAGACCTGGGTACGGTAAAGCTTACTTTACAAAAGTTTTACCGGGTAAATGGCGGGGCCACGCAGTTGAGAGGAGTTGTTCCGGATGTAGTGTTGCCCGGCAGAATGGAGCTTGCAAAAGCACGTGAAAAAGACAATGTAACCTCACTAAGCTGGGATGAAATTGCGAAGGTGGATTATAAGCCCTGGGTTAGCAGTTACAGTACAGATGCCGTAGCAGCCACTGCAAACGACCAGGTAAAAACAAATACCACTTTTATACAAATGAGGGGTAAAATTGATTCAATCGAAAACGAAAGTGAAAAGGCATTTTCTCTTAACATTACTAAATATAAGGTATCACAAAAGCAATTAAAAGCAAGGTACAAGCAGTTAGATGAATTGCTTAAATTGAACAAACAATTGAACGTAAAAAACCTTGAGGTGGATGACAGTAAAATGACAGCCGATAAAGAAAAAGCGGAGAAAAATAAACGTTTTTTAAATTCAATTAAAGATGATATTTACGTAGATGAAGCAGTGAAAGTAACCAATAAAATGATTTTTCAAAGTAACATAGCTCTGAATCATACAGGTACAAATGCGCCCGCTACTAAAAATTAAACTTCTTCCGATACATCAAAATTTTTCTCAAAAAAACCCACAGTTTAAAAGCTGTGGGTTTTTCTTTTAAAGAAATAGTTAACCGGCATTAAGATTTCATGGCATCATCGTTGTGTCACTCTCTCCTATGTTTGTAAAATATTAAAATATGAGTTCTTTGATCTAATTAAATTTATACCAATAGATTTGATTATAAGTGAAAAAAGGTGAGAGTACAGTCACTCTCAAACAACCTACAGGTATGTTCAG
>JANMVB010000562.1:0-4241 GCA_031392305.1 Ferruginibacter sp. | reverse complement strand
ATCCCCCAATATTATAGTGAGGGCTGGCAGCATTTACCAACTGATCAGTATATACGTCCTGTTGAGCAGGATGCAAGGATAAAAAAGTTTTTTCCATGTGTGTTTCACTAAGAATTCAACAAATAATCACTGGTACGCCTTCTCACTTTTAATCCCTCATATTGTTGTGAGGTGAAGCATTTTTTATACTGTTCTAAATTATTATCCGGTCTTTGAAGCCATGAGCAACATCGTTGTGTCACTCACTTGTACCGCATACCAATGTGGAACTTTACCAACATTATAATTTAAAAAAATCGGTCATTTCTACTCCATTCATTCCTCAATATTTGGATAAGATATTCATTTATTGCATATAATTTTTTATCTGCAAAAAGCCAATAGCCAAATATTTTCAATCATTATTACATATCAACCAATGCCTGCATTTTATCGTACAATAATTCTTTTTCGCCAAACAATCTTTCGGCTACCATGCCCCGGTCGGTGCATATTTGTACGAGCTTGTTGGATTGTACAATTGGGTTGCTTTCGTCGGTGTATTTTATGCTGCTGATGAATTCGCACCAGGGCTCCTGGCCCATGGCATATACATACAATTCTTTTGGGTTAAAAATATCTACCAGCGCTTTGCCTTTTTCACAATCGGAGCCGGCTAATCTGCGGCTTCCGTCCATATCCCTGGCCAGTTTTTTTGTCATCAGCGGGCCGTACAGCCAGGTGAGTGGTGCCCCGTCGCATTCCATGCCGAGGAACATTACATCTACATCGCCGATTTGATCATGGATATGTTTGTACAGGGCGGCTTCCACTATCCGGGAATCTGCCAGGAACAACAAACGGAACTCGCCGATTTGTACCAGGTAGCACATTTTGGTGAGGATATTTAAATCGGAATGTTCGCCGATAAAA
Organism: Ferruginibacter sp.; assembly: GCA_031392305.1. Lineage (GTDB taxonomy): Bacteria > Bacteroidota > Bacteroidia > Chitinophagales > Chitinophagaceae > Ferruginibacter. Next base: position 3,329 of record JANMVB010000562.1, on the reverse strand, counting down.
GGCAATCCTGTTAACACCGCATCGCTGAAACGGATGGTTTCCATTTCGTCCATCGGGATTACATTGGTGAAGCCAATGTTCTCAAACATCAGTTTAAGATCCGGATCTTCGAGCTTGCCGCTGGTGGTACGTGGTACAATGAGGTTTTTTATTTTGTGCCTGAGGGGCAGCAATGTTTCAAATAAAATATGGTCCTGGTGGTTGTGGGTAATCAACACATAATCGATGAAATCGGGCAGGTCAACATCGGAGAAGTGATTGACGGGGGAGTTATACCCGTAATAACTGATCAGCGGATCTACCAATATGCTGATATCTTTTGTTTCTACCAAAATACAGGCATGGCCAAAGTAGCGCATGCGGATTTTGTCGCCGGTATATCTTTCGTAGGCCGGTGGCGGGGTTTCGGTAAAAAAGGTGTCGAACAGGGCTTCCTGTGAGGGTGAAATGCCGGTGAGGGCTTTGATATAATCGAGGGTTTGTGGTACCCGTTTCATTTTTGCCAGTTCATCTATGCAGGGGTGCTCAAAACTGATTTCGAGGTTGAGTACTCCGGGTTCGTTTAACCGTGGGGTGCTGAGGCAAAAGGGGCGCTCATCGTTGTTGGTGATCCACATACTGATGCTCTGCGAATCACGGTTATAAAACTCACTTTTATACAGCAGCGATTCAAAGAAACGGAAGCCGGGGTTATTGTTGCGGTCGTAATACAACTCCACATATCCTTTTAGCAACTCGGGTACTTTTGGGTACAATGTTTCCAACCCAAAGCCTTTGGCTTCGGCTATCAGCATTTTATCGAGCTCTTTTACGGCTTTGGCAAACTGTATTACTTTGGCCTGCTTTTGATGCGACTCCTGCTCGAGGGCAGTGATTTCTTCTATACGACCACCGCCAAAATCCATAAAGGGGCCTCCCCGCATTTTGGGATTGAGTACTGCCTCGGCATGTATCTGCGGTGCTGCCAGGTATGATTCGATGATGGTGAGGTGACGGTTTACGATGTTCATGGCGGCGGTGGCGGGGGAGATCAAATGACTCCAGGCGTACCATTTGTCAACCAAAGGCTCCAGTACCACATTGGGTTTCAGGTACATTTTTGTGTTGCTCATAACTTGCTAAATATGTGTTTTATGAAGAGCTTTTAAGCCTTTCTTATTCTAAAATAAATGCTTAATAAAAATTATTTAATATGAAACTTAAAACGTAAAATGATATAAAAAAGTATAATTTGTTATTGATAATTGTAAATTCTTACACCCGCAATTATTTGGCTAAAAATTACAAAGGATCATAAAAAGTAAAGGAACTAAAAAATAAATAGAGGAAAAATGGACTTTAAATATCGAGAAATGGTTTGAAAATAACCCTTCACCGGAAGTTCAACAGTTATAGGATTTAAGGTTTGAGTAGTTCGGTATCAATAATATTGTTGAGATAATTTCAATCAACAATTTTCTGTTGTATCAACCTTAGTTTCTTAATTTAAAAGTGGCAATCGATTCGCTTTCACTTATAACAAAGAAATGATATTAAAATTATTGAGTATAATTCGTATAAAAAAAAACAGGCTTGTAATTTTATCTGTAATTATAATTTAATGCAAAATAGTTAAAATTATTCAAAATCTCTTTGAAGCCCCCGATTCAAAACAATAATTTATTTCTATTATCAAGGGTGACTTTTACTTAATAAAGATGTATAAATTAATTACTGCAAAATAAGGAGCAATTTAAAATCAGCACTGGTATAAGAATAAACAGGCTTAAAAACCAGTGAAATAAATTATGTGTACATATTATTTTTAAAACCTGAACCCTATATTAAAACCGAGGCCCCTTAAACCACCCCATGGTCCGCTCACTTTTATTTTTGCCCCGTTATTGTCAACTGAATAAGATTCTATTATTTTATCAAATGGAGCATCAGCCCTCAGGTCTTCAATTTCACTTCTTAAATCAATTTGTTCCAGGGGCGACAAGGCAGCGGCAAAATTCAGGTCTCCGTTTCCTTTGCCGTAATTTGGCCCGATAATCCACCAATCAAAATATACAGATTTGCCAAGCTTCCATTGGGCACCAAACAGCAACCCCCCTGTAATGGCTTTAATACTGCCATTAAAAATTCCGGTTTTAGTACTGTAGTCAATCGGGAAGTCGGTTTTATAAGTAGTGTAATTTGCGAATGGAGCAATGTAGAAACCACGTAAGGCACCTTTTTTTCCTACATAGAATCGTATTTCCGGGGTAACGCCAAAGCTGCCAAGTTTAATTTTATCCACATTTACACTTGGGTCGTCTATTGCTTTTTCAATCGAGCTAAGGAATGGCAGGTTACCAAAAGGAATATAATGAACGTTGGCGGCGATAGAAATACTTTTTGAAATTTTTCTTTCGTATTGAATGGAGATGTTTTTAAAAACCAATGCAGAGAGATTAATTTTTAAAATATTATTCTTTTCCTTTTCCAGCACTGTGTCTTGCTGTTGTGAAAATATCGTGAGCGATAAAACTAAACATAACAATAGGGCAGAAACGCTTTTAACTGTTTGCATAAGGTGAAGTTTAAGATTAGAGTAAATTAATCAGCTAATGTAATTAAATAAACTTACCCAACAGATTTATATTCACTTGCCTGATATAAGAACAGGATAACTGAGTTGAATAGCCGAAAAAAATTGCATCCTAATTACGAATCAAACTAAATTCTAAACAAAGGATTTGATTGCATAAAAAATGTTTGAAAGATGAAAGATAAGTTTTATGAGAGGCGTGAAGTATAAGCATACAAATAAATTATACCTAATTTTAGGAAAAAAAACGCAGGTAAAGATCCACATTGGTATGCGGTACAAGTGAGTGACACAACGATGTTGACCAATGCTTCATAGCCGGTGCAACAAAAAATTAAACAGCCGCATTCTTTTTATTATTTGTTGCAAAAATTTGAATAATTAAACTAAACATAATAACCAGCACAGCACCAATTACATTCAACCATAAAAAAGAAACAATATCGAGGTTGTAGATAAGTATCACTAATAATTCTGTAATAACAGCAGCGATAAAAACTGCATTGGCACCTACATATTTTATCCAAAATGCAACCAGGAAAATACCAAGGATGACACCATAAAATAATGAACCTAATATGTTTACAGCCTCAATAAGACTGTTGCCAATATTATGAGCGAACATTGCCACAATAACAGAAAAAACACCCCAGCCAAATGTGTACCATTTTGAGATGCTGTAATCCTGTGCTTCGGTGCAGTTTTTATTAATAAATTTTTTGTGAAAATCAACAACGGTGCAGGATGCCAGCGAATT
>JANMVB010000561.1:0-2805 GCA_031392305.1 Ferruginibacter sp. | reverse complement strand
TACAGGGGTTTTTAACACTTGTTCTTCAAACATGTCAACAAGTGTTTTATTTTTCGGGTATTCTTTTTGGTTACCATTGAATGTTTCCAATAATTTCGTTTCTTCCTCTTTCGGTAGCATAGGAAGTAGGCCGATGATTTGCTGCGGCATTTTTACCACCGCATGCAATAATTCATTGAAATGTGCCATCATATTCCGGATGGTTTGGCCGGTATATAAATCGGAGCAATATTCTATTGTGCCTTGCAGGCCCGCTGCTGTTTCCGTTAAACTTATATCTAATTCAAACTTTGCTTTATTGTTTTCAAAAGATTCTTCAGCAAGTTCCACTTCTCCCAATTCAATCACCTGTTTATCCGGTGTGTTTTGCAAAATAAACATCACCTGGAAAAGTGGGCTCCTGCTCATGTCCCTTTCGGTTACAACTGCTTCCACCACTTTCTCAAAAGGCATTTCCTGGTGTTCGAATGCCTTTAGTGTAGTGGTTTTAATTTGCTGCAAAAACTCAGTAAATGACAACTTGTTATCAATATGATTTCGTAGTGCCAATGTGTTCACAAAAAAACCTACCAGCCCTTCCAACTCCTGTTGCTGACGACCAGCAACTGCCGTGCCTACACTGATATCATGCTGCCCGCTATAACGATACAGCAATACTTTAAACGCAGCAAGCAAGGTCATAAAAAGTGTTACACCTTCCTGCCTGCCAAGTGCATGCAATTGCTCCGTAAGTTTTGTATCAATTGTAAATTCTTCGAAGTCGCCGTTATAAGTTTGAAATGCCTTTCTTGAAAAATCTGTTGGCAACTGCAGCGGAGTTGAACCACTTAATTGCTCTTTCCAATAGGCCAGTTTTTTATCAAGTATTTCGCCCTGCAAATAATTTCTTTGCCAGATAGCAAAATCCGCATACTGAACAGGCAGTGGCTGAAGACCAGCTACTGTAGCGGTTTCGAACGCTTTGTAAAACTCCATCAGCTCCCGGATAATTACTGAAGTGGACCAACCATCAGATGCAATATGATGTAGCGTTACTACCAACACATGTTCCTGTTCATCTACGTTAATCAGTGTTGCACGCAGCATAAAATCTTTAGAAAGATCAAATGGTTTGTTGATGAGTTGCTGTACAAAATGTTGCAAACCAGCCGCATCATTTTTATAGGCAACACCATCGCTAAATGAAAGCTGCCAGTTGTTTTCATCCTGTACAAACTGGTAGCTATTTCCAGCTTCTTCAAGAATTAATGTGCGGAGTATTTCGTGGCGGTTTACTATTTGCTTCAGTGCAAAAGCGAGCGCTTCTTTATTCAAATTTCCTTTTAGCCTAAGTACTGCAGGTATATGATATTGCACACTTCCTTCTAACTGATCAATGAACCCCAATCGCTCCTGGTTAAATGACAAAGGAATAAATTGTGGCCGCTCATTTACTTTTGTAAGCACAGGCAATGCTGAAAAATCATCCTGCTTTTTTGCAGCAATAAGCGCAGCAATTTGTGCAATGGTGGGTTGTAAAAAAATATCAGTTAATGAAATAGAAACCTGGAACGAAGCTGCAATTCTCGACAAGAGTTGAATTGCTTTTAAACTGCTTCCACCTGCTTTAAAAAAATCGTCTGTTACACCAAAATCTTCGTGGCCCAATAACGCTTTCCAAAAATTATGCAATGCAATTTCAGTATCTCCCACAGGCGCAATAATATCCTGCCGCGGCGAACGTTTTTCTTTCGCTGCCATCAAACCAACAAGGTCTTTGCCGGTTTTGCCAATGAGTGTTTTATTGAATTGCTTACTCTTCATAATTTTAAAAAATTGCTATTCTGCCCCTGTTCAAAGTTCGTGTATTTTTATTTTTGTTGTCCGGGCAACGGTTTCCTGATTTAGCTTCAGTGGCGTCGCACTCTTGTACTTTGGAATATGTGGCAGCGCCTCCCAACTTCCAATAGTTTTTTGTAATGCAGACTGTGAAAGTTCCTTTAAAAAAAATTGTTTGGTAGGTCTTAAGAAATTATAATTTGCACCAACCGGTAAAATGTATTGATAAAAATTTAGCGCTGATTTTTTACACATAACGCAGGAAAAGTTCCAAATAGGTATGCGGTACAAGGGAGTGACACAACGATGCTGCACATTGCAAAAATGTTTGTTCACTAAAAATTTTTTGTTGTAAAACTTTTTAAACGGCCACAAAAAATCGGGGGCGCTAAAAGTAATAGAGCCCCCAATATTTTTATATTGAGGGCTACCATTGCTGATGTGGTTTATAGTAACATTCCTTTGGGGATGCAACCTGTGTTTTCTTTCTTTCATGGGGATTAGGGAAGCTGTAAAATCAGCATTTTCCCTAAAATTAATATGCTAAGGTGAACTTTTTTACGTCAATTCCAATGCCTGCATTTTATCGTACAGTAATTCTTTTTCGCCAAACAATCTTTCGGCTACCATTCCCCGGTCGGTGCATATTTGTACCAGCTTGTTGGATTGTACGATTGGGTTGCTTTCGTCAGTGTATTTTATGCTGCTGATGAATTCGCACCACGGCTCCTGGCCCATGGCATATACATACAATTCTTTTGGGTTAAAAATATCTACCAGCGCTTTGCCTTTTTCACAATCGGAGCCGGCTAATCTGCGGCTTCCGTCCATATCCCTGGCCAGTTTTTTCGTCATCAGCGGGCCGTACAGCCAGGTGAGTGGCGCCCCATCGCATTCCATGCCGAGGAACATCACATCTACATCGCCGATTTGATCGTGGATATGTTTGTACAGGGCGGCTTCTACTATCCGGGAGTCGGCCAGGAA
>JANMVB010000521.1:0-2140 GCA_031392305.1 Ferruginibacter sp. | reverse complement strand
GCTCATTCCCATAAAATAAACAAGTGCAGGTACAATGATGATGCCTCCGCCAACACCTACCATTCCTCCGAGCATGCCGGCTGCAATACCGGTTAACAGCAGAATTATTATTACCTGGCTATCCATAGGTTTATTTTTTTGATACAACATCTGCAAATTTTGTTTTGTACAAATCGATTGCTTCTAGGATCACTTAGTATGCTTTTTCTTTTTCCTGGAACTGGTCAATCTTTACCTCTTTGTTTTCAAGTACTTTGTATTGCTCAAAATAATTTTTTAGCACGGCTATAAAATGCTTTGGTAAATCATTTACATCTGTGTAATGGTTAACAGTGGGGTCTTTTGAAGCAACAGCAATTATCTTGTCATCTTTTTCGCCATTGTCAATCATCTGCATATTGCCAATCACCGTAGCTTCCACCAGGCACAGGGGCTGAATGCTTTCGCTGCATATAACTAAAATGTCAAGCGGATCGCCATCTTCACCCAGTGTTTGGGGGATAAATCCGTAATTAACAGGGTAGTGGAAAGAAGAATAAATAACCCGGTCGAGCAACAGTAAACCTGTTTCTTTGTCTATTTCATATTTTGCTTTGGAGCCTTGCGAAATTTCAATTAAGCCATTTACAATTTCCGGAGATTTTGAACCAAAATGGGCACCATGCCAGGGGTGAAGTACATACATAATTGAGGATTGTTTTTATTTGATAAATTAATTGACGAATTGATGTTGATTTATAAATACAATTTTTTTTATGCAGGTGTTAGTATTCTAAAACCAAGCCAGGCAGCAGCTATTCCTAATAACAAGCTGCCGGTAGCATATAATGCAAACATGCCTAATTTTCCTTGTTGAAGCAGTTGCAGGTTCTCAAATGAAAAGGCTGAAAAAGTGGTGAAACCTCCACAGATACCTGTCGCCAAAAACAGCTTCCAGTTTAAGGCAAATGATTCATGCTTTAAACTATAAGCCATTACCACACCAATTATAAAACTACCGGTAATATTAATAATAAATGTAGTTAATGGGAAATTTTTACTCCACGGCAATAACCCTGCACCATACCTCAGCATACTTCCCAAGGCACCGCCCAATCCTACTAAAAAAAAATTTCCGATCATTGCGATTGATTTACATATTGCCGGAGAAAGTGTATTTTAAATCAACCAGCCACTTGCCATTTATTCTCACCATTTTTACCTTGCTGCTTTTATCCTTTTTGTAAGAGTTGGAATAATTAATAATACTGATTGAATCATTGACGGGGGTAATTTCATTTACAATGATATCTGCATTGCGATAATTATCTAATTCTTCCTTGCTTTTTGATTCGTAATCTTTTTTAAAGAGATCAAAATACTGTTTATTGGTTTCTTCTTCCAATACAAATCTTTCGGCATCTTTAAAGTTATTTTCCAGTATATCTTTTATAAATGCCCGGGCTACTTCAATATCAGTATTGGGTGTTTCTTTTTCATTATTGCAACTGCAGAGCCACAATGAAACAATGGCTATTATAAGGGATTTCAATTTCATGGTTTAAAGTTAAACATCTTTGCAATATCCAAATAAAAAAGCACCCTGTTTTGCAGGATGCTTTTTTTGTAGTTCATGGTTGATGGTTGGTGGTTGATGATTGTTCGTTGGACGTTGATGGCAATTCAATTAATCATTATCATCACTCATTATTCATCATTCATCACTCATTACTCATTGCTCATTAATCATTACTCATTACTTTCTTTAAGTTTCTCCACATCTTTCATCCCTTCTTCAATTACTTTTTTTAAAGAATCCTTGTTTAGTTTATTGTACTCTTCCATGCCCTGGCTGATAGCACTCTGCAAACTATCCATACTCATCGTTTTCATTACTTCTTCCATGTCTTTCATATCACCCAAGTCGGAGCCGGAGTTTTTCATGCCGGTTGAAAGTAAAGATATTTTCCATTGCCCATCTTCCTTTACCAAACTAAACGGACGGGTTTCAGATTTACCATCATTGTCAAATTCAACATTTACAGTTGCATTGTCACCCTCTATCTTTTCATCTTTAATTTCAATGCGTGCATTTTTTGCTTTGTCTTTAAACTGAGCCGCCATTTTATCTTTCATCTCCTTTGCTTTGGCAGGGTCAGCA
>JANMVB010000456.1:0-3399 GCA_031392305.1 Ferruginibacter sp. | reverse complement strand
AAGAAAATATGCAAATCTTTAATAGGGTTAAATATTATTAAAGTGGAATTTTATATAAGTAAAAACAATTATTGTCCGGGCTAAGAAGCAATGGTCAACATCGTTGTGTCACTCTCTTGTACTGAATACCTATAGGCATCTCTGATTGTGTTTTGTCATAACGCATCACGGTTTTTGAATAGCTAAGCAACCAAAAAATTGTAACGATTCGTATAAAACTTAAAGGGAAATCTGGTACATAATGGGGTCCACAATGGTATGTGGTACAAGGGAGTGACACAACGATGCACCACATAGCTTCTTCTTTGTTTGGACAAAAAGTATTAAAGAAATGAATGTGGCAATTCGTGTAATTGGGTGCTAATAATTCATGTAATCAATGTCCAAAATTAGTGCAATAAAATAAATGTTAATAAGCGCTGAAAGACATATTACCCATCTTGACCTTGATACATTTTTTGTATCGGTAGAATGTTTGCGTAACCCTAAACTTATTGGCAAGCCAGTATTAATTGGTGGCAGTGGCGACCGTGGCGTGGTGGCTTCCTGTAGTTATGAGGCAAGGAAATTTGGTATCCACAGTGCCATGCCTATGAAGATTGCAAGGCGTCTATGTTCTCATGCCATTGTGGTTCGGGGAGATATGGAAGCATATAGCAAATATTCCCGGCTGGTGACAGATATTGTACAGGATACTGTACCATTATTTGAGAAAGCATCCATTGATGAATTTTATGTTGACCTTACCGGAATGGATAAATTTTTTGGGTGTAAGTTATTTAGCGATGACCTGAAAAAAACGATACTAAAAGAAAGTGGTTTGCCCATTTCTTACGGGCTTGCCAGTAACAAGTTAATCAGTAAAGTTGCTACCAACGAAGTAAAGCCCAACGGACAAATAGAAATACCATTTGGCAATGAGAAAATATATTTAGCACCCCTAAGTATTGCAAAACTTCCAGGTGTGGGAAAGCAAACAGCTTATTTGTTATTAAAAATGGGAGTTGAAACGGTGAAAGTGCTGAGCGAAATACCGGTAGAAATGATGCAGAATTTATTGGGTAAAAGTGGTACGGATTTATGGCGTAAAGCAAACGGTATTGACGAAACGCCGGTAGTTCCTTTTCACGAACAAAAATCTATTTCAACAGAAAATACTTTTCAGCAGGATACAATTGATATCAATTTCCTAAACAGTGAATTGGTAAGAATGACGGAGAAAATTGCTTTTGATTTGAGGCAACAGGATAAGGTTACGGGATGTATTACAGTAAAGCTTCGTTACTCCAATTTTGAAACGTTTACAAAGCAGTTAACTATACCTTACACGAATGCCGATCACATTCTTTTAAAAACGGCTAAAGAACTTTTTAGTAAGCTATACGAACGCCGGATGCTGATACGGTTAATTGGCATTCGGTTTACCAATCTTATTCAGGGTAATTACCAGATAAGCTTGTTTGATGATACCGAGGAAACGATTAGCCTGTACCAGGCCATTGATAGTGTGAAAAAAAGGTTTGGCGAAGGGTTGTTGATAAGGGCTGCAGGGGCTAAATAAATTATCGGTTAATTGTAAGTTCTGGTAATTTTTTTGACTCAGCAATTAACACCGAATCAACATAGCTTTTAATGTCTTTCATCTCATCAAAAAAGTCATTGGTAAACTCACTTAGCCATGTAGTTCCAGCAGCAGTAAACAAATTATCGACAATTCTAAAAGCATCTTTGATAATTCCCGTTGAATTAAATGCCAATTTCTGATCTAAATTTCCTTCAACAGTTCTAACAAGATTATCTAAAATGTATGATATGCGGATTAATGGGTGAGGGTGAGTCGATGCCTTATAATACACTTTTGAATAATTGCGTTTCATAAAAATAAAATAGGCCAAAACACCCGCTACTCCCACTGAAACAATTAAGTTTAAATGTTTATCAGTTTTCAAATCATCAGTTTGTTTTTTCCAGTATTCAACTAAGTGAAAAGCAACAAACGTTGCGCCATGTAAATCAGCATCAAATTCGTAAAGATGCCTTTGAAGATCAAAGGGTTCATTTTCGGGAATAAGATTTTCATAACTTTCCTCAATCCAAGTGTTATCTACAGGGCTTTTTTGAATAAGATGAGCCCTTTCATGATAAAATGTAAATTGAATACTGATTTGAAATAATAAATAATCCAAAGAAGCATCTAATTTATTATGTAATTCGACAAAATCAGACAAAGCTTCGGACTCAAAAATACTGCGATGGTCTGTGTACATTCGGAACATCGTAACTATTGTTCCGAAATTAACCCTGATAAGATAGTAGTCCTGGACTTTCGCTGCAGCAGCATTTACATCCATTCTTTTGCGTATATAAAATTTTGCTGGCTGTATATTGTACTCATCGCATTTTTCTGATAAATTTGTTTGGCAAAATTGAAAATATTGTTCAACTACCTGATATGGGTCACTAAATGTATAATCAAAGAAATCTTCATTAGGAATACCAGTGGCTTTTACTAATTCTGCTATATTGTCTGTATGTAAATAGGGCATGGTAATTAGTCATTAAAATTGTTAATTTAAAGCTGGTAAATTAGTATAATAAAATGGTTGCTGATGATTCAAGTCAGCAAAATATTTCTAGTTCAATTGAGGTTGTATAAAGGAAGAAATTGCCACAATAATTTCAATAAAACTAGAACTGTTATTGGCATATTCAAACTAAAATATTAAAGCATCATTACTTCAAAACAGTGTTATTTTCTTTGGCATCAATTGCAGATTTTAGCATCCTTAAAATACCTTTTTCAGCAAGCATTTTTGCCTCTTCAATATCATACCAATTGCCATCTTTTGTTTTGTATAATTTGCAGGAAAATTGCCCGTCATTATCGCCCATTTTTATAAAATTATATTCCTGTAAAACAGCTATAATACAGCCCAAAGCATTTGTCAATTCGTAAGGGCTAATTGTGTAATAAAACTGGCTGTTATCTTCTAAAATAATTTGATTGTTGAAAAGGTTCTTAAGGGCATCTCTCATATCACAATAATAATTTAATCTCTATATGCTGCAAAACGAACTTATTAACATGACTGAATTTTAGCAGCATATCGCTTGTAATTGGTATAAAATTTGTCTTATATCTTCTGGTAGATTGATAGTCAAAATGAATTTGTGGAAAGAGAAAATATCTATTCAAGTAAAATTATTAATAGCCTCCTGGCTTTTTCTTTTATATGTTTCAAAGTATCTCCGAAACATATCCTCACAAATTCTTCAAGCATTCATCTTTATCAAGGCATAATGTGCCGGGTCTTGCACATGGCAAGATGTACAAACGTGGCCACGTTTGAAATCTTGCCAAGCAGCGTACTCAATGGGAAAAATCTCGATAGTTTTTTC
>JANMVB010000282.1:0-20451 GCA_031392305.1 Ferruginibacter sp. | reverse complement strand
AACACCACTTCTATATCATACTTTTTAGAGATGGCTGTAAGCGCTTCCTTTGCTTTATAAATACTCCAGTTGGCCATAAAATATCCGCCATCTTTTGTGCCATCACTAAAGCCCAGCATAATGGTTTGCTGCCTGTTTCTTTTATCAAGGTGTGCGGCATATACTTCATTACTGTAAAGCGTATCCATTACTGAGGCTGCTTTTTGCAGGTCATCCACGGTTTCAAAAAGCGGGATGATATCGGCTGTCAGGCTTTGTTTTTCCCAGCCGCATAATAAAAATAACCCATAAACTTCCAGCACATTTAATGCGCTGTTGCACTGGCTGATGATATAGCGGTTGCAACCTGCCTCACCATTAAAATCCTGGATGGTTTTTATGGCTTTAATGGTTGCGATGGTATCAGTTGCCAGTTCATCTGTAGTGATGGATGCATCAACTGTAGCCGTAATATTTGTTAGCACCGCAATCTTTTCTTCAGCAGTAAGCGTCTTATAATTTGAAGGTAGTGCGTCAGCGTTTGCTGCAATGGCATCAAGCACATTGCCATGAATGCTGCTTTCCTGCCGTACATCCAGCGAGGCGAAATGCAAACCGAAAACATTTACTTTATTAATAAGGTTATTGATAAGGTGCAGGAAGAGGCTGTTGTGTTTGTAAATTAATATTTCTTTTATTTTATTCAGCGATTGCAGGATGGCTACTTTGCTTAACGGTGTACGCTTGCCGGGGATAAAAATATTATTGTACAAATCTTTTTCAAGGTCATTTAAAATTACATCCACGCCATCAAACGTAAGCCTGCGCTTGATCCGGCGTATCTCCAGGTAATAGGATTTTATAATGCCACCCCGCAAGGCATCCGCCACCTGCAGGGTAGTGGCCGCTTTTACAAATGGGTTGCCATCCCTGTCTCCGCCGGGCCAAAAGCCCATCGTCACCACGGGGTTATCATCATCAACAGCATCCGGAAACTGGCTCTTTAAAAAAGAAGTGATGCGGCCGGCCGCAGGATAAAAAACATTTTCAAGGTACCAGATCAGGTTCATCGCCTCATCGTAAGGCGTGGGCTTTTGTTTTTTAAAGAAAGGTGTTTTACCAAGCTGCATCAGGTACATATTTATCTGCACCGCATTGTTCTCTGTAAGTGCATTGGCCAGGTCATTGATAATACCCAGCACGGTGCCGGGATAAAACTGGGTAGGGTGTGCCGTTAGTACCAGGCGCACGGCAAATTTTTTAAGCTTTTCCTTTAACTCATCCTGCTTGTTATGTTGAATAACCTCACTCTCCAGGTGCTTTAATGTACCTACGCCGCCGGTGTCATGTATCTCTTTAAAACCTGCATCTTCCAGCGCATCAAAAAGTACTACCTGCCGTTCAATATATTGTATAAACCTAAAAAGAAGGTCAAGCTTTTCTTCTGGTTGGGTAAAGGTGGTATGCTTTGCAAAAAACTCTTCTATAATTTCTGTGGGGCTTTGTTTTTTCTTATAGCCTTCTTCACAATTATTTAATAACAGCGAAAGTAAGATGCCTGTTTTTTCTATCCGGTGAAAGGGGAGGGCCGTAAACAAACTGTTGTACAACTGAAACTTAATACCTACCAGGTTTTTAAAATGCTGCAGCCCCCGTGTTGACACGTGATCCATGATTCAATAATTTTTAAGTAAAGTGAAATAATGCTGGCAGCACCGCAAATAAAGCATGAAAATACTTTAAAGTTTTTAAATATTTTGAGGGTTTTATATTATTTGCCTAATTTAGCGGCATTCAAAAGTGCAACAAGTGCAATCAACCAACATTTCATACAATATATCTCCGGCTGCTTCAGCCATACGTTCCATTATCATTACTATTGGTACAACCCGTTAAGGGTTGCATACTTACATATTACCATTGGGCTTTAGCTATCATTCTTCCGGATTAAATATTATTATCGGTTATTTTTACAAACTCATACAATTATAATTACACCATCATGCAGGTTTTAAAGTTTGGAGGCAGTTCAGTTAAAAACGCTGAAAATATTAGCAAGGTAATTTCCATCGTAAAGGAAAAAATTAAAAAAGATAAAACCATTGTAGTGGTATCGGCGCTGGGTGGCATTACTGATATTTTTTTGCAGTGCTGCAAACTGGCATCAGAAGGCAATGAAGATTATAAAATAAAATTACAGGAAGCTGAGCAGCGACATTTACAAACCGTAAAAGAACTGATACCACTTACACAACAAAGCAGTACACTTAGCCTGGTAAAAACTTTGTGCAACGAAATTGAAGATATCTGTACTGGTATTTTCCTGCTGAAAGAATTATCGAACCGTACCATGGACAGGGTAACGAGTTATGGCGAAATATTATCCTCTCAAATTATCACTGCGGCATTTCGGTCGGATACCGAAGGCTGTGAGTGGAAAGATAGCCGGGAACTGATTATTACCAATTCGAACTTTGGCGCAGCGGCTGTAGATTTTACAGTTACCGACAAGCTAATCAGTGAGTATTTTGCAACGGCAGGCAGTACCTTATTTATCATGCCGGGCTTTATATCTTCCGATGCAAATGGTGCCAACACTACGCTGGGCCGTGGTGGGTCAGACTATACCGCTGCCATACTTGCCGCCGCATTGGATGCTGACGTACTGGAGATATGGACAGATGTATCAGGCATGATGACGGCAGACCCAAGACTGGTTACCAATGTAAAAATCATACCCGAAATATCTTACCAGGAGGCAATGGAACTTTCGCACTTTGGCGCCAAAGTAATTTACCCACCCACCATACAACCGGTAAGCAGCAAGGGCATACCCACCTGGATAAAAAATACTTTTGCACCCGGCGATATGGGTACACTCATTCAAAAAGATGCAGCAAAAAACGGCAGCAGTATCCGTGGTATTTCCAGCATTAACAGCATCTCATTGCTCAGCCTCGAAGGTAGCGGCATGGTTGGCATCCCGGGGTTTTCAAAAAGATTATTTGAGGCGCTGGCATTTAAAAAAATCAATGTCATCCTCATCACCCAAAGTTCATCTGAGCATTCCATTTGTGTGGGTGTAGATGCCGTGAATGATGATTTGGCAAAGCATGCAATTGATGAAGCCTTTGCTTATGAAATAGAAACCAAAAAAGTAGATCCCATCATCGTGGAAAAGGAGCTGGCCATTGTTGCGCTGGTAGGGGATAATATGAAAAGCCACCCCGGCATCAGCGGTAAAATGTTTGGTAATCTTGGTCGCAACGGGGTTAATGTAAGGGCCATTGCACAGGGTTCATCAGAGCGCAATATTTCTGCCGTTATTTCTACCCACGATGTAAAGAAAGCGATCAACGTTTTGCACGAAGAGTTTTTTGAAACCGTGTACAAAGAGATTAATTTATTTATTGCAGGCGTAGGTAACGTGGGCGGTAAGTTGCTGGCACAAATTCAGCAACAGCAAAAATACCTGTTGCAAAACCTGCACATAAAAATAAATGTGGTAGGCATTGGCAATAGCAAAAAAATGCTTTTTAAAGATGATGGAATAGATGTAAAAAACTGGAAAGAATTACTTGCTTCGGGAGAAACAATGAATATGCAGGAATTTATTGACCGCATACAAATAAAAAACTTACGCAACACAGTATTTGCAGATGTTACTGCCAATGAGTTGGTAGCCTCGTGTTACGATCAGTTGCTGCAAAAAAGTATATCGGTGGTTGCCTGTAATAAAATTGCCTGTTCTTCTTCATTTGAATATTATACCAAACTTAAAAAGTTAGCAAGGGAGTTTAATGCCAGTTTTATTTTTGAAACAAATGTGGGTGCCAGCCTGCCAATAATCGGTTCGTTAAACGACCTGTTGCGTAGCGGCGATAATATACATTCCATGGAAGCGGTGCTCAGCGGCACACTCAATTTTGTTTTCAATAATTATGATGGCAAAAAAAGTTTTGCATCTGTAGTAAAGCAGGCGCAGGATGAAGGTTACACAGAACCCGATCCCCGCCTGGATTTGAGCGGCAAAGATGTGATGCGTAAAATAATGATCCTCTCCCGGGAGGTTGGCGAAAAGATGGAGATGGAAGATATATCCAATAATTCTTTTATGCCCGAGGCCTGCATGAAAGGTACGGTCGAAGATTTTTATACGTCCATGGAAGCCCATGAAACGCATTTTAAAAAGCTATATGAAGACGCAGCGGCAGCAGGTAAAAAATTAAAGTTTGTGGCGAAATATGAAAATGGCAAAGCCTCCGTTGGCCTGCAGCATATTGATCCGCAGCATGATTTTTACCACCTTTATGGGAAAGACAATATCGTGCTTTTTTATACAGACAGGTATGTGGAGCAGCCATTGGTAATAAAGGGTGCCGGTGCCGGCGCAGACATTACCGCATCAGGTGTGTTTGCCGATATTATCCGAACAGCAAGAGGGTAGGCAATTTATTTTTTTGTATGGTTACCAACATTGGTTTTTCAATTAAACATCGTTGTGTCACTCCCTTGTACGTCATACCAATGTAGATCTTTAATTGTGTTATGTGGAAAAACGCATAACACCAATGCAATAATAAATTATGATGGATCCTGATAAACAACAATCAAATCAAAAGACTGTAAAAATTTTAGCGCCGGCCACCGTTGCTAATCTTGTATGTGGCTTTGATATTTTGGGCATGTGCCTCGACAATCCCAACGACATCATGGAAGTAAAACTTCTTAATGAAAAAAAGATCATCATTCATAGCGCCGACGGTTACCCGCTGCCATCTGACCCAATGCAAAATACTGCCGGTGCACCATTGGTAGAAATGATCAACGAATTAAATAATGATACCGGCTTTGAAGTAATCATTCATAAAAAGATAAAACCAGGCAGTGGTATTGGCTCCAGTGCTGCAAGTGCAGCAGGGGCAGTGGTTGCAGCAAATTATCTGTTGGGTAATATTTTCTCAAAGCAAGACCTCGTGCGTTTTGCCATGTTCGGTGAAAAGGTAGCTTCAGGTGTAAAGCATGCTGATAATATTGCACCCTGTATTTATGGGGGCATCACATTAATACGGAGCATTCATCCCCTGGATATAATACCGATTCCATCTCCTGATTTGTTTGTTACCATCGTACATCCTCAGATAGAAGTACGCACAAAAGATGCAAGGCAAATTTTGCGCAAAGAAGTATTATTAAAAGATGCCATCAGGCAATGGGGAAATATAGCCGGGCTGGTGGCAGGTTTTATGCAAAGCGATACAGATTTGATTGGCCGCTCTCTCGAAGATGTGATCATTGAACCGGTAAGAAGTATTTTGATCCCCGGCTTTGATGATGTAAAAAGAAAGTGTAAGGAAGCGGGTGCAATGGGTGGCGGTATCTCCGGATCGGGCCCGTCAATTTTTATGCTGAGCAAAGATGAAGCCACCGCAGTAAAAGTAGAAACTGTTATGAAGGATATTTATAATCGCATTGGATTGGATTACAATACTTATGTAACTACGATTAATAAAAGAGGGGTAAAAATTTTGGAGGGATAAATCGTGAATGGTGAAATCGTGAATGGTGAATGCCGCTGAATTTTTTTATTATGTGGGAAAAGATCCCCATTGGTATAACGTACAAGTGAGTGACACAACGATGATCCACATAGCTGCTTCTTTGCCCGGACAAAAAGTAAAAAATATAACAGCTTACGCTATAAAAATTTATCATTTATCCAATTATCAATTAAAAAATATTCAATTTATCAATTAACATGAACTATTTCAGCACCAATCATCAATCGCCAAAAGTTAATTTTAAAGAGGCTACCATACAGGGGCAGGCGCCGGATAAAGGATTGTATTTTCCGGAGGTTATTCCGGTGGTTTCAAAAGAATTGATTGAGCATATAACAGAATATAGCAATGAAGAAATTGCTTACCAGATAATGAAGCCTTATGTGGGTGATACCATACCTGAAGAAGTATTGCGGAAGATTATAAGCGAAACCATCAATTTTGATATTCCGTTGGTAAAGGTTAACGAAGATATTTTTTCGCTTGAATTGTATCATGGGCCCACGCTTGCTTTTAAAGATGTGGGTGCCAGGTTTATGAGCCGTTGCCTTGGCTATTTTGTAAAAAATGAACAACGCAAAGTAACGGTGCTGGTTGCCACTTCAGGAGATACCGGCGGTGCTGTAGCCAATGGATTTTATGAAGTAGATGGAGTAGAAGTAGTGATACTTTATCCTTCGGGAAAAGTTAGTTCTGTACAGGAAAAGCAATTAACTACTTTGGGCAAAAATATTCATGCGCTTGAAGTGGATGGCACATTTGATGATTGCCAGCAAATGGTAAAGCATGCTTTTACGGATAGTGAATTGGGCAAGCATCTTTTTCTTACGTCTGCTAATTCTATTAATGTAGCCCGGTGGCTGCCGCAGCAGTTGTATTATTTCTTTGCCTACAAGCAATGGATGGATAAAAATAACCCTCCTGTGATAGCCGTACCAAGTGGTAATTTCGGAAATATCTGTGCAGGTATCCTGGCGCATATATCCGGCTTGCCTGTTACGCATTTTATTGCAGCATGCAATGCCAATGATGTGGTTACAGAATTTATGCTTACAGAAAAGTATGAACCCCGCAAAGCAGTTGCCACCATTTCCAATGCAATGGATGTGGGCAATCCCAGCAACTTTGTCCGCATACTGGAGATTTTTCATCACCAGTTTAAGGACCTTCAAAATATTTTTAGCAGCATCAGTATATCTGATGATGAAACGAGAGATACTTTACGAACAGTTTTAAAGCAGTACAATTATTTACTTGATCCGCATGGTGCTGTGGGTTTCCTGGCATTGCAACGGTGGCTGGAACAGCATCCCAACCAAAAAGGCATCGTATTGGAGACAGCACACCCGGTAAAATTTTACGACGTGGTAGAGCCGGTGATTGGTGAGAAGGTTTTAATCCCCACTTCCATTCAACAGCAATTACTGCTTGAAAAAAAGAGTATTAAAATAAATACGGCGCCTGAATCGCTAAAGGATTTTTTGATGAAGCTGGGATGAATGATGAGTAATGAGTAATGAGTGATTAGTGATGAGTGATTAGTGATGAGTGTAATGAATATTTTATTAGTCAGATAAATTGTTATAATTTAAGCAATCACTAAAAAATCTAATCATGAAAAAATGCGTGGAATTGATACCTGCTTTTTTTATTTCTGCCATCATATTGTTTTCCTGTAAAAAAAATGAGATCAGTAAATCTGGCTCCGTAAAAAATGCTGCTGATAAAAAAGTAATTGCATTAAAACCTGCACCTTCAGTTGTTACTTACTTAACAGGAGATGCCGCCGATGTAACCGCTGCAGCAAAAGCGGGCCTGTTATTAATGGGTGGAAGTACCGATGTGGACGTTGCAATACAATGGTTTTTGCAAAGGGCAACTGGTGGCGACGTGGTGGTAATCCGTTCTTCCGGTGCCGATGGATATAATACTTACATGTATAATATGGTCAATGTAAATTCTGTTGAAACCATTATGATTGACAGCAGGGCCAAGGCAGACCTGGCTTCGGTATCGCAAAAAATCCGCAATGCCGAAGCATTGTTTATTGCAGGTGGCGATCAATGGAATTATGTAAACTACTGGAAAAATACTGCCACAGAAGATGCCATCAATTATTTGATCAATACCAAAAAAGTTACCGTTGGTGGTACCAGTGCCGGGCTTGCAGTGTTGGGCAGCAGTTACTACAGTGCACAAACGGGCAGCGTTACATCTGCACAGGCTTTAAGTAATCCTTATAACAGGTATGTTACACTTGGGCAAAACGATTTTATAGCATCACCCTTTATGCAAAATACCATCACTGATTCGCATTATTCTCAGCGTGACAGGCAGGGGCGGCATATTACTTTTATGGCAAGGATGATGAAAGACTGGAGCTATACAAACGTAAAAGGAATTGGTGTGGATGAACAAACAGCAGTATGTATTGATGAAACAGGCGTGGGTAAAGTTTATGGTACCAACCAGGCTTATTTTTTACAAAACGAAAACCTGGGTGCCGAAACATGTATCAGCGGTTCGCCCCTTAACTGGAACCGGAGCATGCTTGCAGTAAAAGCTTATAAAATTTCTGGTAGCCTAACTGGTAATGGAGTTTTTAATGCAACAAACTGGATGCAGTTCAGCGGAGGTACGGCTTATCATTACTATGTAAATAATGGAGTGCTTTCTCAGAATTAATTTGCTTATTGATTTGTAATTTTTATTTAATTACTAGTTTTTTTAAATCTCTTTTTACATAAATGAATATTTCTATTGCAAGTAGTTTCTATTCATTTTCCAGTTGATCTAAGAGAATGGAAAGCTCCGATGTTGTAATAATGTCCTTGTAACCCTTTCTTCTTAGTCCATTGTATAATTGCATATCGCCTGTCCAAAGTTTTGCTTCCAAATGTTTTGCCAATGCTACAAAGGGTGTATCGTTTGGGTCAATATTTTTGAGAAGAGTTTCGGTTGATTTTATGAGTTCTTGTGGTAAATATTAATTTCCCCGGCGAGTTTATCAACTTCTTGTTGAGAAACACTAAAAGTTGAAGTCAATTCTTTATAACGGGCATAATTCAAAAAATCTTGTAGATCATCTGTGTTTACCGATGCAGGAAGCCGGATAATTACCTCTTTTTTTGTTCTCTCTACTAACATAAAAGTTATTTTATTAATTGTTTCCGAAGTTATAAATATTATCTCTGTTTGCCTAATAGTTGCAAATGTGTGCAAAGTGACTTACAACAAAGAAACAGCACCTATTTAAATATTATTTCAGGAATAGGGATGACTTTTTTTCTTAAGGCAGCTTTAAATATCATTATGTAGGATGCAAATTGATTCATCAATTCATAGCACAGAGTAATTGATGATAAAGTTATTTTATGCTTTTTTATTGTACAAGATCCATCCTTCTCTTTGCAAAACAAAAATTATTATAAATTATCAAATGATCCTTATAATTATACTCTTATTTCTTTTTATAAACGCAATTAAAGATCCACATAGGTATGCGGTACCAGGGAGTGACACAACGATGATGCCCAAAGCGTCCTTGCCAGGACAAGAAAAATTAAAACATTGCCCACAGACCAATAAAATAACACAGGCCACTTTACGATGGCCTTATTTTTTTGCAAACCTCCCACACAATCGCATTTTATAACAACAAAATTTGCTACTTTTATCCAATGCGTGAAGGAATGTTTATTAAAAAGAATGTTGATAAGTGGAATGAATACCAGCATACGCAAACAAACGACCCCGATGAAACTGCAGAGCGTTTTATTACCCTGGTAGATGACCTTTCTTATGCAAAAACTTTTTACCCACGCAGCAAAGTTACCCGCTGGATTAACGGCATTGCCGCTGATATTTACCAGAATATTTATAGAAATAAAAAAGAAAAGTATTCCCGGATATTTACTTTCTGGAAGTATGAACTGCCCCTGCTTTTTAAAAAATACCACCGTGTTTTGCTTTTTTCATTTTTGCTTTTTTCCATGTTTGTTGCCATTGGGGTTTTTAGTTCTGTTAAAGATGAATCTTTTATAAGAGGCGTATTGGGCAATGCTTACGTGGATATGACAGAAGAAAATATTTCGAAGGGTGACCCTTTTGGAGTGTATAAAAGTGAGAACCCGTTTACCATGTTTGTACGCATTGCCATGAACAATACTTTTGTATCTTTTCTGATGGTAGCGGGTGGCATACTGGTGGGGATAGGAACTATTTACCTGATGTGGCAGAATGGATTGATGCTGGGTTGTTTTCAATACATGTTCTTTGCAAAAGGGCTGGGCATGCAATCTGTATTGGTTATATGGGTGCATGGTACATTGGAAATATTGTCGATCGTAATAGCTGCTACCGCCGGCCTGATTATAACACAGGGCATTTTGTTTCCGGGTACTTATTCAAGGATGGTTTCTTTTCAGCGTGGAGTAAAAGATGCCTTAAAAATTATGATTGTACTGGTACCGGTTTTTATACTGGCTTCTTTTTTTGAAAGCTATATTACCCACCTGATGAGCAATACATTTGATAAAGCAAATAACCAGGGATTGCCCGTTTGGGGCAGCGTTATTATTTTGGCACTTTCACTGGCTTTCATCACCTGGTACTTTGTTATTTACCCTATCCGCTTACACAAAAAAGGATTTTACCTGCAAAAGGATGGCATCATAAAATCACCTGCTCGCTTACAATGATTTTCAAAAAGCATTTCATATCAGTAATTGTCCTGCTGTTTTTTTCAGTGGCTGCACAGGCGCAGGATACGGGTTTTGTTTACCGTGACCCATCTATTGTATCCACTGTAGATTCAGTAGATACTAACACCATAAATATGGGCACCAACGAATCGGCTGATGAAGAGGAAGAAACAGAAGAAGCATTTATTGTGGATACCACTTTACAAAATAATCTGCTGGCAATAAATCCCGATTCGTTGAATGCTTTAAAGAATATAAAAGGGCTTGGCTATGCAAAAAAACTTGACTCAGTTTTACTGGCATATCAACAGGAGCAAGCGAGGGAAGAAGAGCGGACAACAAATAACCCGTCGTGGATTGAAAGTTTTTTTATGTCGCCGTTAACCAAATATTTCTTTTGGGGCATCGCTATTATTTTTGTTGTGCTGATATTATCAAAGCTCTTTTTTACGGAAGGGTTTTTTCAAAGATCTTATGCAAAGTCTGCAGTGAAGGTGGTAACAGATGATGCAGAAAACCTATCGCACAAAACCGATTATACAAAACTGATAACGCAGGCTGTGAGCAGTAAAAATTACCGCCTTGCCATACGCTATTATTACCTGCAGGCATTGCAAAAGCTTACTGCAAAAGGAGCGATTGATTTTTCGCCGGATAAAACAAATTATGAGTATGTGCAGGAGCTTACGGGTAAACCTTATAAAAAAAAATTTGCTACATTAACCCTGGATTATGAATATGCGTGGTACGGTGAGTTTGACATTAATCAAAATATTTTTGAATCCATAGAGCAAAAGTTTAAACAGTTTAATACCGTACGCTGATAAGTGAGAAAATTTTTAATAAATATTAACTGTATTTTATTGGTTGCATTATTGTGCATTTCCTGTGAAGAAAGTAATATTCCCCCGCTGAATGAAACCTTTTCAAAAAAAGATAAAAACCCCTTTGGTGCTTTTGTAGTACACCAGCAATTAGGGCAATTGTATTATCAAAATTCGGTAAATAATATTACCAAAAATTTTGAAACTACCTGGCGTGATATCAACGATACCGCAGCAGTTTATATTAATATCAGCAAAAATCTTTTTCTCTCCGATGCGGATCTTACTGCCATGCTTGCTTATGTTTATACTGGCAACACCCTGTTTATTTCAAGTGAGCGGTTGGATAAAAAATTATTGGATTCGCTGGGATGTACCTTAACCAGGAATTCATCCGTACAGTTTATACAGGATATGAAATTTACTTCGGTACAGCTTGCACCTGCTGCTTACACCGATTCTGCAGCCTATCAATATTTTTATCTTCCTTTTTATAATCATTTTTCTAAAACAGATAAAACCCAAACGGTGGTACTGGGTAAAAATAAAGCAGGCCCAAATTATCTCGTGGTTTTTTACGGCAGGGGCCGTTTTTATCTTCATGCCGAGCCCAGGGCACTAAGTAATTATTTTTTATTACAAAAGGATAATTACAAATATTTCCACCAGGTTTTTTCTTTTACGCCAGCAGTGCCGGAGCATGTGTATTGGGATGATTATTATAATAAAAGAAATACAGCTTCAGGAGAAAATGATAGCAGGTCGGGCCTTTCTGTATTGTTGCAATACCCGGCCATGGCCTGGGCCTTTTGGTTATTACTGCTGCTGATTGGGCTCTACATTTTATTTGAAGGCAAACGCAGGCAGCGGATAGTACAAACAATTGTGCCCAATACCAATACCACTGTAGCCTTCACAGAAACTATCGGACGATTGTATTTACAGAAAAAAGATAACCGTAATATTGCAGATAAGCTCATCACTTATTTTATGGAACATATCCGCAACCAGTATTATTTAAATACCAGCCAGGTTAACGAGGAGTTTGTTGCAACGCTGGCACGTAAAGCAAATAGCACGCAGCAAGCGGCAGACAAATTATTCAGCACCATAAAAGAAGTGCAGCAATCCGCTCAAATCAGCGATCAGCAATTATTATCATTAAATCAGCAGTTAGAAAATTTTTATAAAAACAAAGCATGATGGACGAAAATATTTTTGAGCAGCGTATTGATCTTACCGGGCTCAATGAAAGCATGGATAATATCCGCAGCGAAATAGGAAAGGTAATTGTAGGCCAGCATAAAATGCTCGATCTGTTAATGATCGGCCTTTTGTGCGATGGTCATATACTGATAGAAGGCGTACCCGGCGTAGCAAAAACACTCACTGCAAAGCTGGTAGCAAAAGTTATTGATGTCGATTTTTCGAGGATACAGTTTACCCCCGATCTTATGCCAAGTGATGTGGTGGGCACTTCTGTTTTCAACCCTAAGGAAGGCGATTTTTATTTTAAGCCCGGACCCATTTTCAGCAATATCGTGTTGATAGATGAAATCAACAGAGCACCTGCAAAAACGCAGGCAGCACTCTTTGAAGTGATGGAAGAACGGCAGGTAACCGTAGATGGCTTTACACACGAAATGCGTTTTCCTTTTATAATTCTTGCCACACAAAACCCGGTAGAGCAGGAGGGTACCTACCGCTTGCCGGAGGCACAACTCGATCGCTTTATTTTTAAGATAGATGTGCAGTATCCATCACTGCAGGAGGAGATAGGCATACTCAATAACCAGCACGGTCGCACGCAAACAGAATTATTAACAGCAGTGCAAAAAGTAATTTCTCCGCAGGCCATTCAGCAGTTCCGTAGCACCATACATGCAGTAATTATAGAGCCGCGGCTGATAGATTTTATTGCGAGGATCGTACACGAAACAAGGAACAATCCAGCTTTGTATCTCGGTGCCTCACCCCGTGCTTCGCTGGCAATATTAAAAGCCTCCAAAGCCTTCGCTGCCATGAAGGGCAGGGATTTTGTAACACCGGAAGACATAAAAGAAATGGCCACTCCCGTACTAAGGCACCGCATAATTTTAACGCCGGAAAAAGAGATGGAAGGCCTCACCGCCGATGACCTGATTGAAAGTATTTTGAAAGTGATTGAAGTACCAAGGTAGCACCGCAAATAGTTTTATAATTTTTTTTTGGAACAGGCATTTGTATTTCAATTAAGCATCGTTGTGTCACTCCCTTGTACGTCATACCAATGGTGAGCTTTACCTACATTATAACAAAAACAGGATAATAAATAACTGCCATTTTACCTAAAATGAATTTTAAAAGCACTAACAATTTTAATACTCCAAAGCCTCCCTTCGGGGGATTTAGGGGGCTTTCCTTCGGGGGATCTCGGGGCTCTGCCGTTCGGTCGATTTTGGACTTTTGTTATGAAACTAATTAAAAAATATATCGGCTCGCTGTATCTTACTCCCCGCTTTTATTTTGCGGGAGCTGCCTGTATTATTTTATTTACCATTTCCTTTTTTATCCCCGTTTTATTTATTGTCCCTAAAACTGCATGGTACCTGTTGATCAGTTTACTGCTCATCGATTATATATTCCTCTTCCTGATGAGTAAAGCCCCACTGGCAAAACGGATTACTGCAGAACGCTTTAGTAACGGCGATGAAAATAAAGTGACTTTACTGGTAACCAATACCATGCGTTTTGAAGTAGAAATAGATATCATTGATGAATTGCCCGTACAGTTTCAAAAGCGTGACTGGATATTAAAACATTCTTTTAAAGCCGGGCAACAAAAAAGTATTACCTACACCATAAGGCCAACAAAAAGGGGCGAGTATGAATTTGGTAAAATCATTTTGTATGTACGGTCAAGGTTGGGCCTGGTACTACGCAGGCATAATATTGATGCCGCAGAAAGCATCCCTGTTTTCCCTTCCTTTATGCAGCTACGTAAATATGAGTTACTGTCGCAAACAACCATACAGTCGGAGCATGGCAACAAGCGTATGCGTAAGATTGGCCATAGCATGGAGTTTGAACAAATAAAAGAATATGTACGTGGCGATGATATACGCACCATCAACTGGAAAGCAACTGCCCGTAAAACATCTTTGATGGTAAACAATTATACCGATGAAAAAAGTCAGCAGGTATATTGTATTATAGATAAAGGGCGGTTAATGAAAATGCCCTTTGGTGAATTAAGCCTGTTGGATTATGCCATTAACAGTACGTTGGTATTAAGTAATGTTTGCTTAAAAAAACAAGATAGGGTAGGGCTCATAACTTTTGATAACAAGATGGGCACCATGCTTGCAGCCGATCGTAAACCCATACAGCAGGCAAATATTTTACAACTCTTATACAACCAGGAAACGTCCTTCCTGGAAAGTGATTATGAAATGTTGTATATGCAATTACGCAGCAGGGTAAAGCAACGGAGCCTGCTGATATTATTTACCAATTTTGAATCTTTGTCCGGTTTAAAGCGTCAGTTAAATTTCCTGCGGTCCATTGCCAAGCATCACCTGCTGATGGTAGTCTTTTTTGAGAACACAGCATTAAAAGAGTTATCTGCTGTTGAAGCCGCTAACCTTGAAGAAGTGTATGTAAAAACCATCGCAGAAAAATTCGCTTACGAAAAGCGCCTCATCGTAAAAGAGTTATTAAAGCATGGCATACTTTCCATTTTAACTGCCCCGGAAAACCTTACCGTAAATACAATTAATAAATACCTGGAGTTAAAATCAAGGCAGGCGATTTAGCGGAGGAGGAGGTGAAGGTTTACGGGTTATTTAGTTATATGTTTCGAGTTACATGGTTAAAGGTTACGATTTACATGGTTACTGGTTATTATTTATGTTTTTGTTGTTAGTAATTTTAGATAAATGAAATCATAGTTTACAATCATTTACAAACAACCCCGAAGGGTTTCAATTTGATTAACCCTGGGTGCAACCTAGGGAGCAGTGAGATACACCCAGTGAGATATACCCAGGGAGGGAAATAAAACATGGCCAGAAAAGAAACATACAGAATAAGATACACCAACAAACTTGCAGCCGCCGGTGAAGCTTTACCAAAGCCGGAACGAAAAGAAAGGATACCCATTGACCCTGCTATACAATTGCCATATAGTGAAGGCAAAGTTTTGCTGCTTGATAAGCCGTTACACTGGACATCCTTTGATGTGGTGCGTAAAATGCGTAGCCTGCTGCAAATAAAAAAGATAGGCCATGCCGGTACGCTTGACCCGCTTGCTACCGGCCTGCTGATTGTATGCACGGGTAAATTCACAAAAAAAATTAATGAGTACATGACCAGGGAAAAAGAATATACCGGCCACTTTACCATTGGTGCAGTAACCCCTACCTACGACCTTGAAAGCCTGCCGGAACAGCCAAAGGATTATGCCGACGTTACCAGTGAAATGATACATGCAGCCACTCAACAATTCATTGGGGCCATTGAACAATTCCCTCCAATATTTTCTGCAATAAAAAAAGATGGTGTAGCATTGTATGAGCTGGCCAGGCGAGGAGTGGAGGTGAAACTGGAAGCAAGAAATATAACCATCCATTCATTTGAAATTACCACCATTGAATTACCGGTGATTGGATTTAAGGTAGTATGTAGTACCGGCACATATATCCGCAGCCTTGCCCACGATTTTGGCGCTGTATTAGGATGTGGCGCCTACCTCAGCAGCCTGCGAAGAACAATGATTGGAGAATTTAGTACAGACGATGCAATGACGATGGAGCAGTTTGAAGAGAGTTTGCAAACTGCGGCTAATGGTGAGGGGTAAATAAAAAATCTTTGAGAAAAGGAAGAGGTTTAAAATACTTTTTCAAAAATTCTTTTTAAAACTTTATCAAAAGCAGACTGCTTTAGTGTAGAAATTTTTGAAATAACTTCGTCTATTGTATATGATTGTATTAATTGACATTTTACAAATGATTTCTTTGATAGAGGCTTTGTTAGCATTGAATTATCTAACTCAAAATTAAATTCATCGTTCATTGGATTTGAAGAAATCATTACAGCATAAAATATATCCTCAGTTTCTAAAACATTTAAGTTTGAAATAATTAATGCCGGATGAGCCTTGAATTTACCATTAGGAAGTTCATAATTCAACTCTATAATATCTTTTTGCTGAACTCTCATTATAAATACCTGGCAATAGCCTTGTTTTTTCTTTTAACAATAGAAGTCTTTAAATTTTCATGATCTTGTAACAATGCTATTAATGCTTTGGGTGTACGAACAGATGATACCTTGCTAACATAATCAATGGAAGAAAGTACGGAGGTAAGTTCTTTCGCCTTGCTATTCGAATTTATTTCTATAATTAGAGTTTGCATTTTTATTTTTTTTACAAATTTAAGGTTTTATCATTGTAGAATTGATAGAGCCAGCATTTCAATTTGTTGATACATTACAATGCTGTAGCTGGAGAATACCGACATGCTTGCAACAGGGTGTCAACAAACTTTATTTGGTTGCTTGCTTTACCAAAAACTATTCTAAATCCATCACTGCTTTCCGCAATACTTTGCCAACGCTGCATCAATTTTTTTTCCACTTAATTCGCAATAAACAGCCTGCTGCAGATCAGCACATATTTTTTTGACCTCCTCTGCAGGAATTGGGCTATTTGTATTTATACCACTGGAATGGGATTCAAATTTTTTAATGCGGGTGAATGCCCTGTTAACTAAGGCTAAACCTGATAGCGGCTCTAATGCCAGCAATTTATCGTAAGCGGCTAATGCTGCATCGTAGTTGTTTTGTTTTTCAAAAAAATAGCCCTTGTAGAAATAAGCTGTCTCATTTAAACTATCAAGTGCAATTATTTTATCACAATATTTAAGGCCCTTTTTAAAATCGCCTTCACGGTCGCATTGGTACACTGTATTTTGATGATAATTAATTTTTTCAATTGTGGCATTCTGAACAACTGCTCTGTTTTTTATAATGGCTATCTTTTTAATTTTACCGGTAGAATAATAAGAAATTGCGGTATCAACTTTTTCATTCAGGTTTCCATATTCCAATTGCCCGTTGGGGAAATAACGTGCCGATCTGTAACCTTTGCCGGGCAGGTATATTTTTTTCTCCATTAATACCCCGCTTTTATACCAGGCGGTTCCGTAGCCTTCATTTTTACCATCCAGATAAAA
Source organism: Ferruginibacter sp. (assembly GCA_031392305.1). GTDB lineage: Bacteria > Bacteroidota > Bacteroidia > Chitinophagales > Chitinophagaceae > Ferruginibacter. Next base: position 3,169 of record JANMVB010000282.1, on the reverse strand, counting down.
ACTTTGACGGGATAGATTGCCTTTTTTATAATAAATTTTTACCTCACCATGCAACTTGCCATTTACCAGGGTGGCTTCATTTTGTTTTTTTCCGTTATTGAAATAGTCAATGTATTTTCCGGTGTACATAGTGTCACGGAAATACCAGCGGTCATCCTTATACGTCATTTGTGTAAGCGATGGAATTTTCCTGATGCTATCTGGCCGCTGCTGATATTCTTTTGTAAAAATGAAGACAACTTCATCAAATTGTTGATAGCCTAGTATTCTTAAACTGTCTTTATTATTTAAAACAGACAGATATGCTATTTCTTCATCGAGTACTTCGTTCCATTCCTCCGGATCTTTAAATACAGGTAATGAATCAATCACAAATAATTTTTTGTTAGTGCCTCCCTGCGCAAGTGCAGTGGCGGATATGGTGATAAACAAAATAAAAAAAGACAGGTACTTCATCATTGTTTTGTTGAGAAAATTATAGTCGGAAGGTAGCAAAAATTATTTCAAAATAATGTCAGGATATTGTGTGAGCAAAGTTCCAAAAAGGTATGCGGTACAAGTGAGTGACACAACGATGATGCCCATTGCTGCTTCTTTGCCCGGACAAAAATGTTTTTATTAACGATGATTTGAATTACAAAAGCGTAACAAAAATTTTAGAACGGATAACTAAGCCCAATGGTAAAATTGAAATTCTGGTAGCGCCATATTCGGTAGCGCTCGTCATTAATTGTTTTGCCGGGGATAAGTGGATCTGGTACTTGTTCGCCCCTGCCGAAAAGATTATTAAAATTGACGTTGGGTATTTGCCAGCCGTTATCTTTTGCAAGATCGGGCCGCTTGAACCGCAGGCCAAGATCGAAGCGGATTAAAAAATAATTGAAATCGAGGCGAAAACCTGTGCCTGCTGATACGCCCAACTGCTTATACAAATTGCTGAATTTAAATTGCAGGCTATCTGTACCACCGTTGGGGTTTGTATTTCTAAAGTTCCACACGTTGCCAACATCAACAAACAGCGCACCTTTTAGTGCCAGCGAATTGGGGATGAGCTGTACTATATTATACCTGAATTCGCCATTTACTTCGAGCCTTACATCACCGGTGCGATCATTTAAAGCGAGGGAGTTGTAACCAGCAAGTGGCTTGGCCCCCGGCCCAATTCCACGGATGGGCCAGGCCCTCATGCTATTGGCACCACCTGCAAAATATTGCTTAAAAAAGGGTAGGGATGAGTCCCCACGGGCAACGGGAATGCCCACGCCTACAAATGCCCGGAAAATTCTTGAAGTTGAATTTTGGGCAATTACAAAAGTGTATTCCACATCTGTTTTCACAAACTGGCGGAGGTCTTTTTTAAATAAACCAAACCGGCCAAGTAATAAACCAGACTCTTCGATGTTCCATCTAAAACTGCGTTGCCGCTCCGGATGTTTTGGATTAATATAAGTTGAAGTATATCCATAACTGGTACCAATAACCAGGGCAGTATTAAAAGAATAGCGCAGGTACGAATTGGAATCGAGTGTTTTTCTAAAACTATCCGACTGGTTGTAGAGGTAAGAATATTCTACATTGGGTAATTTGAAAATATTTTTTCGGTTGCTCTTCAGGCTCCACTCATTTCCAAATGCAATGCTTGCAGATAACTGGTTAAATAAATTGATACGGTTGGTATATGCAGGTACGATGTTGATAAACGTTTGCTGCGACAGCAGTTTTTTATTGCGGTTTAAATACCTGATTGGCCCGATAAGCCGGGGAAAGGATATGGTGTTGGTATAACTTAATTCATTTGAATTTAATTTTCTATTGGAGCCCTGCTGCGAACTTAAATTTAATTCAATACCAGCCCGTAGTGCATGGGTCATTTTGGTACCACTCTTTCCCACGTTGCGGTTTTGGAGCGATACGTTGGTGGATAAACCGAGCAGATTGCCTGCATTGGCAATGCTGGCATTATTGGTATTGCTGTTGGCCGAATAACTGGCTTCAATATTTGCTTCGAAACCAAATTTTTTGGCAGGCAGCAACTGCACAATCATATCAATTTTTCCAACGCTGTCTTTACTTTCTACAATCTGGATATTTGCATTTTGCCATACACCTGTTTTTGAAAAATTGCCCAGTGTTTTGTTGTATTCATCAAGCCGGTATATTTCGCCATTCTTAATCGTCATGTTGCGCACTAAAAAACTATTGCGAAAAAGTTTTTTATGATACCGGATAATATAGTTTCCATTGCGGGTGGTATCCTCAATATAAGGTGCACTGTTGGTTGCATCCGCTTCATTATAATCAGGATAAATAAAAATTTTATTTATGTAGTATTTTCTCAAACGAATGCTGTCCCCAACCGGGTTTAAAATCATGGCCAGTTTAATGGTAGGCTTATCTTTCTGGCGGTTTGCTTCTTCCAGCAACTGCAGGTTTTCAAACGGGTCATCAGAGATATTGGTTAAAGCCTCGATGGTAGTATCGCCACGTAGCTTTAGGTCATCCGAAGTAAATTTATAGTACCCATAATTTCTGTATAGTTCTACCAGGCGGCTTATCTCACCTAATACACCTGCTTTTGTAACCGGCTCGCCTTGCACCAGCAGGGCTTTATCCTGAGTGCTGATGGCCAGTTCCTGCAATTCAGTTTTTTTTAAACGATAGCTCATGGTATCTATCAGGGTAGGGTTGCCGGCGTCAACGGTATATTTTACGTGTACCCGTTGCTGATCGCCTACATTAGTGGTGTCTGCCTCAAAGCTTACTTTGGCACCGTAATAACCAAGGTGGAGCATAGAGCCCCTTATATTTTTAGCAGATACGGATGCATAACCACTGTCGTAAGCAGGGGGCTGTTTTATAAAATGAAAGAAAAAAAGAAAGTCTTTTATATTTGTTTTTGAACTGTCATCTAACTGGCCAAATAATTTTTGCTTTAAGCTACTTCTTTGATCGTTTGAAAAATCACCACCATTAACATCAATGGTATTTTTAAAAACAAAAGGTTTGTTTTGCGGAACTTTACGGGGAATGGTGCAGGAGGCCAGTAATATTGACAGGAAAAAAATATTCTTCAGTAAACCAGTAATTGTTGTTTTATGAGGCACACTATAAATATAAATTATTAAGAAACAATGTTGAGCAAAACATATACCAAATATATCCAAAGTTT
>JANMVB010000231.1:0-13773 GCA_031392305.1 Ferruginibacter sp. | reverse complement strand
AAGAAACAGGCAGCAAACCATTATGCTGGGCTTTAGTGATGGCACAAAAGATGGCGGATATTTTATGGCCAACTGGAGTATTTATAAAGCAAAGGAAGCGCTTACAGCCATCTCTAAAAAGTATGATATAGAAGTGGTGTTTTTTGATGGCCGCGGCGGCCCTCCTTCAAGAGGTGGTGGAAAAACACACAACTTTTATGCCTCCATGGGACAAAATATTTCCAACAAACAAATACAACTTACAGTACAGGGGCAAACCGTAAGTTCCAACTTTGGTACTGTAAATGCGGCGCAGTTTAATATTGAAAAGCTGCTGCATGCAGGCATTTCAAACGACCTGTTCAACAACCGGCATATCACCCTGGAGCCTGATGAAGAAGCCTTGCTGGATCAACTGGCCAACGAGAGTTTCAAAAAATATTCCGCACTAAAAAACCATGCTTACTTTGCCGATTATTTATCGCAGGTAAGCCCCTTAAAATTTTACAGCGAAACCAATATAGGCAGCAGGCCCGCCAAGCGGTCCGGTGGCACCAAGCTTTCATTTAAAGACCTGCGGGCAATACCTTATGTAGGTGCATGGGCACAGTTAAAACAAAATGTAACGGGCTATTATGGTGTAGGCACGGCGTTGATGGAACTGGATAAGCAAGGCAAATTTCCGCAGTTAAAAAAACTTTACCGAAGTTCATTGTTCTTTAAAACCCTGCTGGACAATTGTGAGATGGCGATGAAAAAATGTTTCTTTCCCCTAACATCATTTTTGGCAAAAGATGAAAAGTATGGAGACATATGGAACACCATTTTTGACGAGTATAATTTAACCCGTAAATACATTTTACAAATATCCGATAAGGAAGAATTAATGAGTGATTTCCCCATTGACCAGTTATCGATTATTATGAGGGAAAAAATTGTGATGCCCCTGCTCACCATCCAGCAATTTGCCATTATGAACATCCGGGAAATAGAAGACAATCTTGTGCAATCGCCGCTCAAAGCAACTTACGAAAAACTGGTGATCCGCTCCTCATTCGGCATTATCAATGCAGGGAGAAATTCTGCGTAGGATAGCATTTATATATTTGTTGTCCGGGCTTTGAAGCAATGGTGATCATCGTTGTGTCACTCACTTGTACGGCATACCTGTGTGGGGCTTTGCTTGTGTTTTGTGATAGTGGATTTGGGAGCGGTCTCATAAACAGCGGGGTTTCACGGAAAGAGATTTTTTAATTTAAGCCTGAGCGGAGAAAACCCCGCCAGGAGTATGAACAAGACAAAACGCCAGCTCTTAATTACAAATAAAATAGGCAAGTATTAATGAACAGAATCTCTGTAATATTTTTTCTAATTGCAATTGGCTTAGTACTATTTGTTATTTGCTTATCTGTATGGGATACAAAAGATGAGGAATTATTTGGAGGTATTTTATTAGTGTATTCTGGAACGATCTTGTTAATACTTAATTTACCTAAAAAGGAAAATACTATGTACGGACTAAGATTTCGTGGAATATTAACAGGTATAATGGGAATTATTGGTGGACTCGTAATGGTAATTTCCTATTTCGCATAGCCTTATATTCCGGCGGGGTTTCACGAAAAGAGATTTTTGAAATTTAGATTGAGCGGCGAAAACCCCCGCCAGGACTTAAGAGCACTTTCATTTAAAGCAAAGCTGTATTTTTGAAAAAATTATAACGCTGCCATGAAAAAATTAACTGCCTTTACATTAATCATTACCACAGTTTTCTCCTGTGCTACAAAAACTGAAACGAATGATACAAAGCAACCTGCAATGCCGATAGTTGGCACCTGGAAACTTATCACCGGAACACTCATTGAAAAAGGCGATACGGTTGTTACTGATTATACCAAAACTACCTCCTTTATTAAAATCATCAACGATAGCCATTTTGCTTTTTTACAGCATGATTTAAATAAAGGGAAAGACTCTGCTGCATCCTACTCTTCAGGTGGTGGCAGCTATTCACTTAAAGACAGTACATACACAGAACACCTGGAATATTGCACTGCCCGGGAATGGGAAGGAAATGATTTTACTTTTACCCTTACCATAAAAAATGATACCCTCACCCAGCGTGGTATAGAAAAGGTGGAAAGTGCCGGAGTAAACCGCATAAATATTGAAATGTACAGCAGGTTTAAAAACTAATGCCCGTCTCACACCATTATATATGCTTACTGTAATATTTTAAAGTAAGTATAAATTACGTTTAATACCGCCGGAAAATTTGCCTGGTTCAGTGCTGAATTTGAATAAGATTGGTTTTCCATCACAACTTTATAACTCCCTTTCACTATTGGCAATCCTTTTGCAGGTGTATTGTATCATTCATCTATAAAACAACATTTATGAACAAGACAACCAATCAAAATGTGAACCAACGCCAGCAATTAAATAACAATAAGAACCGGGCTGAAAATAAAGATAATCTCGATAGCCGTGAGGGTGAGGAACAGTTATTTAAAGGCGATGATGAAACCCATAACAAAAAAGAAAAAAAATCTGCGAAAAAAAGTACTGGTAAATAAGTTGAATGTGCATTACACATATTGTGGGTAAAGTTCCCCATAGGTATTTGGTACAAGAGGGCGATGCAACGATGCTGCTTCATAACCTGCTGCCCGGACAAAAAATTTTTAAAATATTTTCAGCGCTGGTATTCTTCATTTAATTTTAGTGTATCATCAATTTAAAATTAAATTATGCAGCGCACCAAAGTAGCCATTTTAGGAGCAGGATTTATTACTGATATTCATATTGAAAGTTATCACCGCTTTGTGCCGGAAGCCGAAGTGGTGGCCGTGTATGCACGTAATGCTGATAAGGCAAAAGCCTTTGCGGCCAAGCACAATATTGCGGCCTGGTACGATGACCTGGATGATATTATTGCGAACTCCGGTTGCGAAATTGTGGACATTTGCCTGCCCAATTATCTGCATGCTACTGCTACGCTAAAGGCTGCGGCTGCAGGCAAACATATCATCATTGAAAAGCCACTGGCCATTACACTTGAAGAAGCAGATGCCATGATTGATGCCTGTAAAAAAGCGGGTGTAAAACTGATGTATGCGGAGGAACTTTGCTTTGCACCAAAATACGAACGGGTAAGGCAAATGGTGAACGAGGGTGCCATTGGAAATATATTTATGCTGAAGCAAGCCGAAAAACATTCGGGGCCGCATACGGATTGGTTTTATGATATTAACCTCTCCGGCGGCGGTGTGCTGATGGATATGGGCTGCCATGCCATTGCCTGGTTTAGATGGATGCTGAATAACCCTCCCATTAAAAGCGTGTACGCATCTATGTCAACCGTGCTGCACCAGCACCGAACAAAGGGTGAAGATAATTCGGTAGTGATTATTGAATTTGAAAATGGCGTAACTGCGGTGGCGGAAAATAGCTGGGCCAAGCATGGCGGCATGGATGATAAAAGTGAAGTGTATGGCACGGGTGGTGTAGTGTATGCTGATCTTTTTATGGGCAATGCGGCTATATCTTATAGTAAATCAGGCTATGGATATGCGATGGAAAAAGCTGATACAACTATCGGCTGGAGCTTTACCGTTTTTGAAGAAGTTTTTAACCAGGGCTATCCACATGAACTGAAACATTTTATTGATTGCGTTCAAAATGATAAACAACCACTGGTGACGGGTGAAGATGGCCGGGCTGTGCTGGAAGTAATTTATGCTGCGTATGCTTCTGCCGGCCAGGGAAAGAAAATAATGCTGCCTTTTACACCGGTGGTTGAAAGGCCTATTGATTTATGGTTGAAAGAGCTTTAGATACGTCAATAAAAAGTTTTGAAATTTATTTTACTGCTGCATTGATGGCTTTCGAAAAGCCGGCTAACTTCTGCTCATCATCATCGTACATCACCAATTGTTTATTGGATGAATAAAGAAATAAAGAAGGATATTTCCGTGGCTTAAATTTTCGCAGAAACTCAGATTGCATATCATAAAGAAGGGTAATGTTTTTTTGACCTTTCAACTCCTTGCCATGCTTGCTTAAAAACGGCGTTACTTTTACGGGGCCATCAAGCGTAATTAAATAAACAGCAGCTTTTTTAAAATCGTTATTATGCTGGCTGATGTATTGTATGGCATGCTGGCAATGATCGCAATCTGTATCAAAAAATACAAACATAATCATTTTATTTTCTGCAAGCTGTTTATTGGTGAACGCAGTTTTATCAGCTTTATAAAAGCTAAAAGCCGGTATGGTGGCGGGCTGTTGGCCAAATGAATTGATACTGATCATTACCAGTATCAATATTTTAAAACCTATTTTAATACCTATTTTAATACATGCCATTGTTTTATTTTTTTGGAATTACATATTTACTTAGTAATGGAATATTGCTACGGCTCCGAATAAAAAATTCTACCAAATACTTTTCAAATTCATATAAGTTAGTTTTTGTATCATCATTGTGCCTGGTGTTTCAATATGAATATGATCATAAGGTTTGTTGGGGAAGAAAATTTCTGTCATCACTGTTAAGCCATCATCGGCAAAAAGTTCTACGGAACTTACATCAATCACCAACGTTAATTTGAGCTTACTATTTTTTGATAACCGTGGTGCCACATGCCTTGCAGCAAAGCCATCCTTAAAATCAGTTTTACCGGATTTAGTACGGTCGATAAAAAATTGATTTTCCTTTTTATTGTAACCAATTAATATTTGTTCGCCTGGCTTATTTGAAATTACAAACGAAAAATCTTTTACAGTTTCCAAAGCCAGGTTAATGCGGCAGGGCAGTTTTACCTTACCTGTTTTTGATGCAAGATCAAGGCTTTTTGTAATTGTTACATTTTGAGCAACAACAGGCTTACCCTGTATATTAGCTAGTTCAGTAACAGGTTGTGAAGCAAGCAGCAAGTCATTTCCACTATTTATTATTTTTAACTCCCGAGGTATGGTCATGGCACTTCTCCATGTTTCAGTAGGCACCTGGTTGGCATACATCCAGTTGCTCATCCAGCCAATTAAAATTTTTCTTTTCCCGGTATTTGAGAAGGTAACGCCGGCATAATTATCAGGACCATAATCTAACCAGCGTGTGCCGGTTTGGGTTGAGGTAAAATTTTTCCCATCAAAATCTCCTACAAAATATTGAGTACCCGAGCCTAAGTTTGGTGCACCCGGGTTTAGGTTTACAATCAATACCCACCGCTCTTTTCCATTATCATCCAGGGCAATTAAATCAGGGCATTCCCACCCGCCGCCATGTGCCCCCCTGCCCTCTCCAAACTCACTTTCCTTTTCCCAATTTTTAAGGTCTTTAGAAGAATAAAAAACAATATTGTCTTTGGTGGCAAGGGATACAACCCATCTTTTTGTAGGTGCATGCCATATTACTTTGGGGTCACGAAAATCCCTGATGCCAGGATTTTTAATCACCGGGTTCCCTTTGTATTTGATCCAGGTTTTTCCATCATCATTACTGTAGGCAATACTTTGTGTTTGAAAATCATTTTTTCCTGCCTTCTCCCCTTCTGTATTATGGTGGGTAAACATTGCTACCAGTGGCGGTTGGCCGCTTTTACCAAAACCCGATGTATTATTTTTATCTACCACCGCACTGCCCGAAAAAATAGTACCGATACTATCCGGGTAAATGGCTATGGGCTGTCGTTTCCAGCGGATCATGTCGTTGCTGGTTGCATGACCCCAATGCATGGGCCCCCATACTGAACTGTAAGGGTGATACTGAAAAAACAAGTGATAAACACCCTTGTGATACACCATTCCATTGGGGTCATTTATCCAATGTTGTTTTGGGGTAAAATGCACCTGTGGACGGTAAAGCTCATCTGCATTTTTCGTGGTCTCCTGTGTAAAAGCATTTTGTGTAATGCATAGCATAGACAAAAAACAAAATATTGAAAACACTATTTTCTTTTTCATAGTGATCTTTAAATTATGATGAATATTAATCTATTATTATTACCAGCAGAAAGGTTTAAAAATTAGCAGTCCGGCTAACATTATAGCGCCTGTTCCAACTGGCCTTTTTCGTGTGCTTCTGCAAGTTTCTTTAATGGCCGCGACATCCTGATATTATTGGCTTTATTACCGCAATAATCCAGCAATAATTTCATCGCATTTAGTTTTACCAGTTTGGTATCTTTTGCAACCTCTTTATTTTCCAACATATACTTTGCCATTGCTACCATGTACAGCCCTAATAGTTCATGACTATCCTTTCCAATTTTTTCTACCATGTCTGTTATAGCAAATGAATAGTCGGGTGTTCCATTCATCCACTTACCCAAAAATTGTAAGCCGTTTAACCGTTCTTTATTTTCTTTTTCGAATGGGTTGGATAATAAAAAGTTTGCCGTTAGCAATGCAAAGGGTTCTGCCTTTTTAAAATCAACAGGTTTTTCAAGATGTATTAAATCGAAGTTGGGTAGCGTTTGGGTGTGTGCAGCAACTCCACAAAAAAAGAACAACAATACAGCAACAAGCTTCATAAATGATTTTTTTTACAAGATAACAACTAATGGGGTGCTAACCATAATTTGGGTAATGCCACAGAGGCACAAAGGTTATTGAGCCACAAAGGCACGAAGAAAGAAATACAAAGGAAAAAGGCACAAAATAACTTTGCACCTTTGCTCCTTTGCGTCTTTGCGTGAAAAATGTATAATGCAATTAAAGTTCCACATTGGTATGCGGTATAAGGGAGTGACACAACGATGTTGACCATTGTTTCCTGGCTGGTAAAAAAACTTTATTTATTGCTGCAATCATTTTTTATACACTTTATGCATTTACAAGTGGTGCTACTTTTGAGCCAATTAATTCAATTGACTGCATGAGTTGACTATGCGTGAGGCCGGCGTTATCCATTTGAAATGTTACCCTTGATATGCCGCCGAGTGCTTCACTATGGCGAAGTATTTTTGCAGCTACTTCCTCCGGGTTGCCGATTAGCATTGCACCAAGCGGTGCCATCTGTGCATCAAACTGGCTCCGTTTTACCGGCGGCCATCCCCTCTCCTTTCCAATTCTTGTAAACATTTCTGCATAGCCCGGGTAGAAATCGTCTATGGCTTGCTGTGAAGTAGTGGCCACATAGCCCAATGAATGCAATCCTACTTTTAACTGGTCTGGTTTAAAACCGGCTTTTTTTCCGGCCTCCCTGTAAAGATCTATGAGTGGGCGGAAGCGATATGTTTCGCCACCAATGATTGCCACCATCAACGGTAAGCCAAGCATACCGGCCCTTACAAAAGATTCGGGTGTGCCACCCACGCCTAACCATATTGGTAAAGTTTGTTGCATTGGCCTGGGGTAAATAGGCTGGCTCTTTAAGGCAGCCCTAAATTTGCCCGACCATGTTACTACTTCATTGTCGCGGATATTGAGCAGCAGGTTTAGCTTCTCAGAAAATAGCTGATCATAATCCTGCAGGTTTAAGCCAAACAATGGAAATGCCTCTGTGAATGAACCACGGCCCACCACCATTTCTGCCCTGCCCTGCGATACTAAATCCAGCGTAGCAAAGTTTTGAAATACCCTTACCGGATCAGCAGCACTCAAAACTGTTACGGCACTTGTAAGGCGGATACGTTTTGTTCTGGCCGCCGCCGCAGCCAGTAATATTACCGGCGCTGAGTCAAGAAATTCTTTACGGTGGTGCTCACCAATTCCAAAAACATCCAGGCCAACTTTATCTGCATGTTCTATACGCTCCAGCAATTCGGTGATAGATTGTGTGCTGTCAGCCATAGTGCCATCGCTGTTATTCTTTATTGCAGCGAAACTATCAATTCCTATTTCCATCATATTTTCTTTAAATTATAATAAAGTTTTTTTTGCCACAAACATTATGAGTTACAAAGTCACAAAGGCACGAAATTTATCTGCTGTATTGATTTACTATTTATGGCTTTGAGTTTTTTCTTCTTTGTGTTTTTTCTTTGTGTTTTCTTCGTGCCTTTGTGGCTACAAGTATTTTCTTATTTGTTTTTCTTTGTGCCTTAGTGTCTTAGTGGTTCAAAACCCTTAGTAGTTCAAAACCTTAGTGGTTCAAAACCCTTTGCGGATTTCTTTTTAAAAACAAAGTGTACGAAACTGCCAGCACCCCCAACATCACCAACGGCATTACTACAGCAGCAGCCGGGTCGCCGTTAACAATATGTGCTATCGAAGCAGAAATAAAAGTAATGGCAAATCCAAAATATGCAAACTCTTTTAGCCTGCCCGGTACAAATGGTAACAGCAATACAATTACGCCGAGAATCTTAGCCACCGCAAGTTCTATCCTGAAATAGGAAGGAAACCCCAGGTGAACAAATGCACCTTTCATTTGCTCGTTGGCAATATAACTATAGGCACTAAACAGCATCATCAGCGATATAATGGCAGTGCTAACCCAATAAATGATAACGTTCTTTTTCATTTTCTTTAAATTTTTATTTTGAAACACAAAGCTACACAGCACTTAGTTTAGAATAGATATGGGTTTCCTTTTAGAAACCGGTTTCCTGCAGGAAACTACCTATGCCCCCGGTGAAATTTATAAGTAACTTTACACTATAAAATTTTAATAGTTCAACATGAGAAATAAAATACAGGCAACAATCCCGGTACAATGCAGCAATGCATTTTCAGCCATCAGGGATACCATGGAATTACTTTCAGGCAAATGGAAAATTCAAATTATTGGAGGGCTGTTGCGCAATGGCACCATGCGCTTTATGGATTTGCTGCGGGAGACAGATGGCATTGCAGCCAAAATGCTTTCGAAAGAATTACAGGAACTTGAAATAAATGAACTGGTGAAAAGAACCGTATGCAATACAAAACCCATTACGGTAGAATATGAAATTACAGCGTATGGAAAAACCCTGGCACCCATGATTGCAGAAATTATCCGGTGGGGTACGGAGCACCGGAAAAGGATATTTAAGAAATCCTCCACTGCCAAAACTCTTCCTGCATTTACTTTAAAGCAACGGGCAGTGGCACTGCGGTAGTAAATTGCTTTCTCTAACACAACCATATAACGGCTTACATTTTATAATGCAGTAAACATAGCCAGGCATTTTATAAACCAACAAATTATCTTTAGCCCGGCTGCAATACATTGCATGGCTACATCAACGTGCAATGCATCCACAACGATTATTTGCAACAAAGCAATAAGTGATATAATTTTAGAAACACTAAAAGCTATCTCATGAAAAAAAGCACCGGCGCCATGCTTGCCATAATGATGTTTATGCAGTACTTTATCTGGAGTGCCTGGTATGTTACCATGGGCACTTACATGAAAGAAAACCTGGGCTCATCAGATGTACAGATTGGCGCAGCATTTAGCGCCCTTGCCATTGCCACCATGATTTCTCCTTTTTTTGCCGGCAGGATTGCAGACAGGTATTTTGCTGCACAGCGCATCATTGGTGTATTGCACCTGGCAGGCGCAGCGTTACTTTTTTTTTGCAACTACCATCACCAACAATACCGCTTTTTATTGGGTCATACTTTTTTATTCGCTATTGTACATGCCCACCATTGCACTTACCAATAGTGTAGCATTTTTTCAAATGAACGACCCCGGCAGGCAGTTTCCGTGGATAAGGGTGTTTGGCACCATTGGCTGGATAGTAGCCGGCACCCTTGTTGGCAACCTCGGTATAGAAAAGAATGCCGCCACTTTTCACATAGCTGCGGCAGTGTCGCTGGTATTGGGTTTATATAGTTTTGCTTTGCCCAACACGCCACCAAAAGCAAAGGATATTACAGACACTTCATCTGCATCTATTGGTACAGAAGCCTTTGTTTTATTTAAGAGCAGGCCCTACCTTATATTTTTTATAGCAGCAATTCTAATTTGCATCCCCCTCGCATTTTATTATGGCTTTGCCAACCCTTTTTTAAACGAAGTAGGCATGAACAATGCTGCAGGCAAAATGATATTGGGGCAGGTATCAGAAGGTATTTTTATACTCGCCATACCATTTTTATTTAACCAGATAGGCGTGAAAAAAATGTTGCTGATCGGCATGGGTGCCTGGGTATTGCGCTATATATTTTTTGCTTACGGATACACAGATCCCGGAAGCTGGATGTTGTATGCCGGCATTATTTTACATGGCGTATGTTACGATTTCTTTTTTGTAACCGGCTACATGTACACAGAAAAAAAAGCAGGAGAAAAAATAAAGAACTCTGCCCAGGGCCTCTTTACTTTTGCCACTTATGGCCTCGGCATGTTCATCGGCACCTGGTTCTCCGGGTTTATTGCAGAGCGCTACCGCATAGGCGAAACCCACAACTGGCAAAGCATTTGGCTGGTACCGGCAGGCATAGCAACAGCGGTATTAATTTGTTTTTTATTTTTCTTTAAAGAAAAGAAAGAGATAACCGTACCCGAAAATGTTTAATTATTTATCCAGCAGTATATCAATGCTCAACATCGTTGTGTCACTCACTTGTACGGCATACTTCTGAGGAGCTTTGCCCACATAATGTCAAAAAAAACATCCGAAGTTTTAAAAACTTCGGATGTTTTTAATTAGAATTTTCGTTCCCCGGGTTAGCCTTTTTATTTTAATGCAATTGCCCAAAATATATAACTCAAATATGTCCACAGAAAAACAAATAAAACATGAACAGTAGTTTCAAAAGCCTTGCCTTTCCAAAGTTCTGATGAATAACCAAAAAACTGGGTGAAAAGTCTTGTTGTCCAAAATATTCCAAATCCAAAACTGATTTTTTTACCAAGGCTGGTAATAATAAGTTCATTGGGTGATGTTAAACAAAGTAACCCCATAAGAAAAACTAACAAGGCAATGAAGAAGGTATGAACTGTCATAATTTGACGGTTAATTAAACTCAATGAACTAAGTTCTTTCTCCCAATTAAAATACTTTGGAAAAACAATATGAACCAATGATAATGCAATTAAAAGGATGCCGATTATTTTTAAATGAAAATGCATTTATTAAAAAATTAGTATAAAGTAATTAAGGGCTACAGTTGAAAACAGACATGAACGGCGTGAATTTAGTTTCTGTAATTGAGCAAAAGCCTGCTTTTTGAAATGATTGTTTCCAGGTTTTTTTCGAAAAAAAATGTGTAAAGCCAATTGAGAATGCAAGGAAATTGGGAAAATCCCTTAAGTGTTCTACCATAATTACTTTTCCGTTTGGCTTACATACCCTGTGGCATTCTTTTAAAAACTGAACCTTTTCTTCCTGCAACCTTATCTCGTGTACAGCCGATAATAAAAAAATGATATCAACTGAATGATCCTTTAAAGGAATTGAGTTAGATACTATCTGCTGGGTGTTAGGATAAACTAAACTCACTTTTCTTGCTCTTACAATTGCTGGTTCAGTATGTTGTTCAGCATTATAAAAGTCAAAAACTTTTAAGTTGGATTGTGTAAATATGTTTTTAATAATAAAACTTGTTTCATCAAAACCGGCGTTAATATTTAAAATTTGTTTCGCATCGGAACCTGCAATATTGTATTTTTTCAACCAGTTGAAATCATAGTAGCCCGAAAAATCATACACATAAGCCGAAACAATTAAAGGCATTATAAGGCCGTAAAAAAAAGCTGAAATAATTATCCAATACAAAAGATCCGACCAACTAAATACCAGGTGGCTTGTAATTATTAAAACTAAAGCTGCCAGGCCAGAAACATAGAAGTGCCGGTTAAAACTTAAAATATTTAATACTCCCTGAAATTTTCGTCTCCGTATTTCCATTGTTCAATTTTACCTTTTTTCCAGTAGTATGGAATATTTTTAATTACAAAGGCGTTTGCCAGTATTGGATTTTCAAGTTTTAGTAAATGTAAAAACTCAAAATGGTAGTCACTTACTTTTACCGGAGCAGGTGTCCAGTTTTGTCTTACCCCTTCAATAATTAAAACTTCCTTTGTAGTAGCATTGTACGTGAATGTAAAAGGCAATGGCCCGGCAAATCTTCGTGCTTCTTTCCAATCAGCAAACGGTGAATTTTCGGGCAACGAAATTTCTGCTGCTGTTTTTTCTATTACCACTTTAAACTTTGATTTGGTTGATGAAATTTCTGTTGAACCTATTTGTTCTTTTTGTAGAATGTCTGTAGTTGTGTAATTGTACTGGGTGAAGATGTTGCCCAACAATTCCATTTTCTTCTTATCAGTTTCTGATTTAAGAATGTACAAACCACGCAAATTTTTACCGGCATTATTTGTGTAACGCACAAATACACGGTACCCTATCAAAAAAAAGTCGTTGCCCATAAACTTAGGGAAGCCTCTGGGTCTCAGGCCTTTTGTTTGCACCATTGCAACTGCTACAAAAGCCCATTTATCATCAAAGGTGTCTAATTGCAAACATTCGGGAATATACCTTTCCAACTGTTCTTTCTTTATGGCAAATGTCAATACCAGTGAACTTTCAAAAAATGCTTCAACTGCAAATGGATGATTTTTTAAGAAAGAAAGCATGCTAATTTTGTTGAGCCAATTTTTTGTGTAAATAAAATTCGTTATAATAAATGCCAATAATTAATAAGATTGCGAAAACCGAATTATATTTCCCCCAAAGTAATAAGTCGGGTACAAGCAAAAATTCAAGTGTATTCATTGTAGCAATAATAATGATTTGAAAAATTGCATTCAATCTTGTCTTTATATTACTTAATACCCAAATTGACATTGCGATTTCTGAAAGCCCAATTAAAATAGTGAGCGTTCTGGAGTATTTGTATCCCAATATACCAGCAACGATTTGCTGATGCCGTGGAGCTAAGTTTAATACTTTACAGAACATTCCGTTTGTAAACCAAATGGCAGCTATGGTGTAGGTAAGAAGATTATGAATTACTTTATCTTTCATAGGTTGTAAGGTGGCATATTACTCCTGCAGGCTATCTCAAATATATAAGATTGTTTTTGCTTCCTCTTTATTTCTTTAATAAAATAGCTCAAGCAAATTTTTCACTTATAAAAAAGGTGTTGTTTTAAATATAATTGCATAAAAACATCCACATATCCTGCAGGTAAAGCTCCCCACAGGTATGCCGCACAAGTGAGTGACACAACGATGCTTAATTGAAATACAACTGCCCGTAAACAAAAAAAAACTGCACCATAAATTATGATGCAGCTTTAATTTTTTAATTAATACCGGTAAACTTTACTTACTCTTCGCTTTCAGTAGCATCCGGCAGGGTGGTATCTTCTCCTTCAGCCGGGTTATCGCTTACGTCTGTTGTGCTATCAGCAGTATCGGTTACCTCACCAATCACTTCCGCTTCTTCAATTTCTTCTTCCTGCACATCAAGTTTTGTGATGGCAGCTATTTCGTCGCCGTCATCTACCCTTATTAGTTTCACACCTTGGGTTGCCCTACCCTGCTCACTTACACTTGCTACACTCATGCGGATGGTTACCCCGCTTACACAGGTAATCATCAGGTCTTCTTTTTCGGTAACATCAAGTAAGCCTACCAGTGAGCCGGTTTTGTCGGTTACATTAATTGTTTTAACGCCTTTGCCACCGCGGTTGGTGATGCGGTAATTTGGTTCGTTGGTTTCAGGATCATCCAGGAAAGTTCGTTTACCAAATCCTTTCTCACTTACCACTAATATAGTGCGACTTTTATCTTCCCGGTTTATACAAATCATACCCACCACTTCATCTTTTTCATCGTCCACTTCAATACCGTAAACGCCTATTCCACCACGGCCGGTTGAGCGAACTTTTTCTTCCGGAAAACG
>JANMVB010000222.1:0-8476 GCA_031392305.1 Ferruginibacter sp. | reverse complement strand
AAATTCTTTACTGCAGCAAAGCAAAGCCCATTTTAATGATACGCCTGCCCTATCAATTAGTTTAGCCATACAGGCTAAGGAAATGGCAGAAAAAATAGATTTTTTAAAAGGCAAAGCATACGCATTAAAAAATATAGGGTTGGGTTATTATTTTCAGGGAAAATACCTGGAGACCTTAGAATACTGGAATGAATCTTTACAAAGCTTTGAACAATTAAAGGATGAAATTGGGGTTGCCAATTTATTAAATAATATAGCTGCTATTTATGCTGATCAGGGCGATGATGCAAAAGGTTTGGAATATTCTCTTCAGTCATTAAAACTTTCAGAAAAGGCAGGCGATAAATTAAGAATTCTTTCTGCTCTTAATACTATAGGAAGCATCTATTTTAATAAAAAGGCAACCTGGGATAAAGCCCTAAATTACCTGTTACTTGCATTACCCCTCTGTGAAGAAATAGGCAATAAAGAAGCATTGGGTATTATTTCAGAAAATATAGGAGAAATTTATTTCTATAAAAAAGATGACACCAAGGCATTAAGTTATTTTGAGAAATCGATCTCCGCACTTGGAAATTCTGCAAATAGTTCCTATGCGTATAATGGAATTGGCAAATTATATTTAAGAAAAGATAATTTTAAACAGGCCTTGGACTATCATAATAAAGCCCTTTCTATTGCAGAAAATTTAGGGAACAAATTTCATATTTTCCGATCGCTTGAAGGAATTGCAAATGTATACACTACACAAAAAGATTACACAACTGCCCTTAGCTATTACAACAAAGCAGAAACCATAGCGGAAGAAATTAAAGCAGCTCAAAATATGAAGGAACTTTACGAGGAAATGGCAGCTACCTACGCTAAAATCCCTGATTATAAAAACGCTTTTAAATACCAGGAGCTTTTGTCGAATATTAAGGACACACTTTATAATATTGATACTTATAAAAAATTAGGAACCCTTCAGTTTGAATTTGATCTGCAGAAAAAGCAAGGCGAAATTAACCTGCTAACCAAGGATAAAGCATTAGATGAATTACAGATAAAAAGGCAAAAATTTGCCAGGAATGCATTTGCAGGTGGATTGGCATTGGTATTTTTAATTGCAGTACTTATATTTAAAAACTACCGTGCAAAAGTAAAAACAAATAAAATATTAGATCAGCAAAAAGCACAGATTGAAGATCTATTGTTAAATATATTACCCTCCGAAGTTGCAAAAGAATTACAGGTACACGGTCAGGCAACTCCCAGAAATTATGAAACTGCATCTGTAATGTTTACAGATTTTAAAAGTTTTACTACTCATGCAGATAAAATGACACCCCAGGATTTGGTTCAGGAGCTTAATACCTGCTTCATTGCATTTGATAATATCATTGAAAAATATAATCTCGAGAAAATTAAAACCATCGGGGATTCTTATATGTGTGCAGGAGGAATTCCTACACCGGATGATCAGCAGGCTTACAATATAGTTAAAGCCAGTTTGGAAATTCAGGATTATATTATTCATAATAATAAAAGAAGAATGGAAGAAGGTTTGGAGCCATGGGATTTACGTATAGGCATTCACGTAGGGCCCGTTGTTGCCGGTGTGGTAGGTAAGAAAAAGTATGCTTACGATATATGGGGCAGTACGGTTAATATTGCCAGCAGGATGGAAAGCAATGGTGAACCAGGGCAGGTAAATATTTCTGCAGCAACTTATGAATTGGTAAAAAATGAATTTGCGTGTGTTTACCGCGGTAAAATAAATGCCAAAAATGTTGGTGATATTGATATGTATTTTGTGGAAAGGGAAGCAAGGTTTTCAATAGATAGCCTGGCAGAAAATGATGAATTTAAAATAGACAAAACCCCGCTATTAGGATAAAAATTTCATGCACTGGTTATTTATAAATGCTCAAATAGTAACAGGCAATTTTAGGATATGAATGTCAACAAAAAACCTCCGTTTATTTAAGCGGAGGTTTTTTAATAAAATTATCTGCGAATATCTTAACCAAGATATGCTTTTAGTGCCCCGCTGTACCTCGCCTTCTGCAAGCGCTTGATTGCCCTTTCTTTAATTTGACGGATACGCTCTTTTGTAAGATCATATTTTTGCCCAATTTGCTCAATGGTAACACCATTTTCGCCATCCAACCCAAAATATGCATTTACAATTTCAGCTTCTCTCGGGCTTAAAGATTTTAAAACCCGGCGTATTTCGTTTCTCAATGAATCGTGCATTACATCTTCATCAGTATCATCACCGCCTTGTAATAAATCACCCATTGCCACATCTTCGGCCTCATGCACCGGCGCATCAAGCGAAGTATGACGGGTATTACTCTGGAAAATATTATTGATCTCGGTTTCACTCATCTCCAGCAACTCAGCCAATTCTTCGGTAGAAGGCTCACGCTCATGCTCTTGCTCAAAAGCCATATAAGCTTTATTTGCTTTATTATAAGTACCAATTTTATTTTGGGGCAGGCGAACAAGTCTTCCCTGCTCAGCCAAAGCCTGTAAAATAGATTGACGGATCCACCAAACAGCATAAGAAATAAATTTGAAACCCTTTGTTTCATCAAAACGTTGTGCAGCTTTTATTAACCCAAGGTTACCTTCGTTAATCAAATCACTGAGTGATAAACCCTGGTGTTGGTATTGTTTTGCAACAGAAACCACAAAACGCAGGTTGGCCTGCACCAATTTGTCGAGGGCACGTTGGTCACCCATTTTG
Source organism: Ferruginibacter sp. (assembly GCA_031392305.1). Lineage (GTDB taxonomy): Bacteria > Bacteroidota > Bacteroidia > Chitinophagales > Chitinophagaceae > Ferruginibacter. The sequence goes on along the minus strand of JANMVB010000222.1, from coordinate 5,742 downwards.
ATCTTTTGGGCAAGGATTGTCTCCTCCTCCGGGGTGATCATTGATATTTTAGAAATTTCCTGCAAATATTTTTCCACCGCCTGAGAATCCCGGTTGGTAATTTGCGTTGCGATCTTAAGTTGCCTCATTTTTATGTATTAAATTCAAAATTGCTAAAGTTTAGGACAGAAATTGTGGTAATAACGTTGCAAGAGAATGGTTAAACTACAAAAAATGCTAAAAATAGTTTGCAAAGTTACTGATCATAATTTGGATTTCATAGTGTAAGTGTAAAAAAGGTGTAAAAAGAATAAATGGCAAAACCAATAAAAAGGTGAAAATATTTTTTGCCGTCTGTTTAAATTATGTGGTTTCCGGTAAGATATATTTTTTGTACGGGCAAAGAAGCAGCCATGATCAACATCGTTGCGTCGCCCTCTTGTACTTATGAATCTTTGGGGAACTTTAATGATGTTTCAAATTAACATTGCTTTAGAATATTGGGGATGAGTACCACTAATTTAAAAAATTAGGATCAGGCATATACTTCGCAAGCTGATAATAGCACGGCCCCGAATAAGGTAAGTTTGATCTTTCGGTAATTAAAACGTGGGTAAAGATCCACAAAGGTATGACGTACAAGTCCCGATTCAAGTGTAACATCGGGATGACGATAAATGCTGTCGGCAAGTGACACAACAATGATGCTCATTGCTTCACAGCCCGGAAAAAAAATAAAATAATATGCAAGGAAATATTCACCTTACGAAGTGTTTTATACTCAAATAATTTCCAGGTATCTTTTCAATTCCCAATCGGTAACTACTTTTGAAAACTGCCTCCACTCCCACTCCCTTGTGGCAGTGAAATGTTGTACAAATTCTTTTCCAAATAGTTGCGCTGCTATGGGTGATTGCTTCATGTTTTGCGTGGCTTCCCATAAATTTTTTGGGAGGGTGCCATGCTGCACATCGGCGTAGCCGTTACCAACTGTGACGGGTGTTTTTAATTTCATTTTGTTTTTAATTCCGTACAATCCTGCGGCAAGGCAGGCGGCCATTGCAAGGTATGGATTGCTGTCGCTGCCCACTACCCTTGTCTCTAACCTTGTGGCAGTAAGGCTTCCGGGCAAGGCACGCAGGGCTGTAGTGCGGTTGTCAATTCCCCAGGTTAATGTGGTGGGTGCCCATGCCCCTTCAACCAATCTTTTATAACTGTTAACTGTAGGCGCAAACATGGGCAATATAAATGGCAGGCAATGCAACTGCCCGGCCATATAACTTTCCATCAATGTGCTAATGCCGTTACTGCGTTTTTTATCGAAGAAAAGATTTTGTTTTTTATCTGCAGACCACAGGCTCTGGTGTACATGCCCGCTGCAGCCGGGAAGGCTTTCATTGTACTTGGCCATAAAGGTGGCAAGCACGCCATGCAGGTTAGCGATTTGTTTTACGCCTGTTTTAAAAAGCACTGCCCTGTCTGCCGCTTCCAGCACTTCTGAATAAGTGATGGCAGCCTCATACACGCCGGGGCCGGTTTCAGTATGCAGGCCTTCGAGCGGAACTTTAAACTTTTTCATCAAATCGAACAGGTCATTGAAATAGGCAGTTTTTTGTGCCGAACGCAACATGGAATATCCAAACATTCCATTCGTCATCGGTTGGGTATTGCGAAACTTGCCGGCATATAATTCGGCGGTATTATCAACCAGGTTAAACCATTCAAATTCCTGCGAACAAAAGGCAGTGTACCCGGCAGATGCTGTATCGCTGATTATTTTTTTTAGCAAACTGCGTGGGCATACATTCAGATCATTTCCCTTCGCATCCCGAAAATCTGCCAGGAAAAGTGGTGTATCATTTTCCCAGGGAATTTGCCGGAAAGTATTGAGGTCTATCACTGCGGTTGCATCAGGATAACCAGTGTGCCAGCCGGTATAGTTCACATTGTCGTAAGCTATATCTCCGGCATCCCATCCAAAAATTACATTGCAAAAACCAAATCCTTTTTCCACAATGGAACAGAATTTTTCGTAGCTGATCATTTTACCACGAAGGATGCCATCCATATCAGTAACAGCTACTTTTACTTTTTCAATATTCTGTTCAGCAAGCTGCTGCAGAATGTTTTTATCAACTGATTGTTGTAGTGCCATTGGTTGAACGTTTTACTATAAAATGAAACCAAATATAACCAAGAGCAAGGATAGCAAAAAAGATGAGTGCTAATTTAAAATTCAGCGTGGTCATTGCTATGAGTGAAACAAGGGCAATAAAAAGTGCAATTACCGGAAAGGCCGGATAAAACGGCATCTTAAAAGGCCGGTGCATACCGGGCTCTTTTTTACGGAGTACCAGTACAGCTATCATGGCAAAAATGTACAGCATGATAGCACCAAAGCATGCAATGATAATGATGTCGCTGGTTTTGCCGGTAAACAATGCGATGATGCCAATGGCAGTGTTAAGCAACAGGGCATTAACCGGTGTGTTGAAACGGGGATGTATTTTTCCAAAAACAGGCGGGATACAACCGGTACGGCCAAACTCATACGTGGCACGACTTGCTGCCAGTATTAAACCATGAAAGGATGCTACCAGTCCCATGAGGCCAATGGTAATTAATAGATGATACAGCCATCCGCTGTTGCCGGTTATCTGGCTCAATGCCAGCGGCAAAGGTGAATCTGATGCTTCGGCGCCGGGTGATTGATACACTATTTTTTCCCAGCCCCCCACACCGATGGAAGCAATAAAAACCAATGCACAAAGTATTATGAGCGTCAGCAGCGCCGAGCCAAAACCAACCAATACATTTCTTTGCGGATTGATTGTTTCTTCCGCAACATTGGCCACCCCTTCGAGACCGAGGAAAAACCAAAGAGCGAAAGGGATGGCCGCCCACACACCCTGCCAGCCATGCGGAAAAGCATTTTGCGTAAGGTTACCCCATTGAAAATGTGGTAACGCAATCCCACTGAATAAAAAGAGTTCAAATACTGCGAAGGCGGTTATGATCAGTTCAAATGTAGCGGCAGCTTTTACCCCGTAAATATTTAACGCCGTAAAAATTATGTAGGCTGTAACGGCGATGGAGGTAACAGAAAACTGAGGAAAGAAAATATGAAAATACGCACCAATTGCTGCAGCTATCGCCGGTGGTGCAAATACAAATTCAATGATCTGTGCCAGGCCTGCGATAAAGCCAATATCTTTTCCCAATGCCCTAGTTGCATAATCAAATACACCACCGGCCTTTGGTATGGCGCAAGCCAGTTCGGTATAAGAAAAAGTAAAAGTGATATAAAGAAGGATGATAAACCCAATGGCAATTGCCAGGCCCAATGTGCCACCGGCAGGAAGGCCAAGGTTCCAGCCGAAATACATGCCGGATATTACATAACCCACACCAAGCCCCCATAGCATGAGTGGACCTAATGTTCGTTTAAGATTAGGGGTATTGGGTAAATTTTCTGTTGCAGATTTTTCCGGCATTGATAATTTCTTTAATTCTAAAGATAATGATCAAATACTACACCTTCACCCCAGGCTTTTTTGAAAAGTTTTAGCATGGAAAAATTGAAGTATGGTTTTTACTCCCACTATTTAAATGCCCCGCTGTTGCTTATAAATGAAAGCTGCCGGCTATCAGGGCTCCACGAAGGGGTATTGATAGTTCCCTGCCCCCCATATAAATAAGCAATTGTTCTTAGCGCTCCGCCAGCGGCAGGCATCAGCCTTAGCTGTACCCGCTTATAAAAAGGATGATCGTCAGAAGCAACGGAGGGGGGAAAAGAAATGATCACTATCCATTTGCCATCGGGTGAAATATGAGGAAACCAATTGTGGTATTCATCAAAAGTAATTTGCTCTTTATTGCTTCCATCTGGTTTAATGCGCCACACCTGCATGGTACCTGTTTGATTGGAATTGAAGTAAATGTATTTACCATCCGGCGAAAATTCAGGGCCGTCATTCAAGCCGGTTTTACTAAAAGTTATTTGCTGTTCTGCTCCGCCTGAAATAGATTTTTTGTACAAGTTATAGGCCGGGCCTTTGCTGATGCGTTGTGCAGTATATACCACTTCTTTTCCATTGGGGTTCCAGCCGTGGAGGTAGGATGGTGTGCTATCAGTTACCAATGTTGGCTCACCACCTTTTAATGGAAGTACATACACGGTGGAACCACCGCCCGGCATACCGTCCCGGTGATGGCTGATGGCTAACATTTTTCCATCAAAAGAAATTACATGGTCATTGTTATTTCGATTTGCAAAACCTGTATTGACTTTTGTTGGCTGGCCACCCTGCACAGGAATTGTAAATATGGATCCTCCCCTGTTAAACAATATTTCCTTTCCATCGGGCATCCAGTTTGGTGCCTCCAGCCGGCCTGAATCACTGTATATAATTTTACGTTTGTAATCAAACATATTTATGATCTCCAGCCTGCTACCCAATATGCCATCACGATAACCATTGTGTGTATCTGGTACTGTTTTCTCTATTCGTACATTCCATGCCAGGCCTTCTTCCTGTACTTCAGCATTGTGACTGCATACAAATAACCCGGCCAACACCTCATCTGCCATATCAGGCATTTCGTTGCGGCCTACTTCCTGCAAAGGCTCGCCTGCAGCGGCTGTACGCATGATGATCAATTTGCCAATACGCTCCAGTTGAATGATCTCTACGTTTTTTTTGGGATGAAAAATTTCATCCTGCGGATCTCTCATATAGGCGCCACGCAAGCGGCGCCATTGTAATACCGTAAGCCCGTCGCCATGTAAAGTGGCACTTATATGTGCAGCATCTTCAGCATCTGACTCTCTTATCATCCAACCGATCTTTCGATGTGGGTCCTTGCCTTCACCCATCAATTTTACATTTGCAGTAAGGATGAAATTTCCTTTCAGCTTATTATAAGCATAATGAAATTCATCCCTGTTGAACCAGATATTATAGCCGCCGCCTTTCAGCGTGTAGGCCTGGGTGTTTGCATCATATAAAGTGGCGCCTTTTATTGTTGGCTTACCAATATCTGCCCGAAATTTAAAATCACCTGCCGGTGAAAGTTGGGCAATTGCAAAAACCTGGCTTATAAAAAAAGTAAGCAACAAAATTATTTTCATGACTTTTTTTTTAAGTAGTGAAGGGGTGAATGGTGAATCGTCAATCGTCAATCGTCAATGGTCAATCGTCAATGGTCAATGGTCAATCAATACAATCGTGAATATTTATTGCAAATAGATTTCAAATTTACAGGCACGTTATTAAAAGCGGTTTTACTTTTTTGACCCGCGGGCTGCAATCCGCAATCCTGCAACGGGTGGGCTTGCCCGTCAGCGTTGGTATTGCCCCGAGCAAGACGCTCGCCAAGTTGATCAGCGATTCCGTCAAACCCTTTGGCTACGGAGTGATCGGAGATGACCAAGATCGTCGGCAACTGCTCCGCGAGCGACCGGTGACGGACATCTCTGGCATCGCCAGCAAGAACGCCGCGCGGCTTGCCGCGCATGGAATTACCACGTGCGAACAATTTGCGGATGCGGACCGCGCGTTCATCCGCTGGTTGCTCACCAAGACAGGGGAAGACCTGTGGTGGGAGTTGAATGGCACGTCCGTGTTGCCGATCCAGGTCAAACGTCCAGACCACAAGTTTATTTCGCGGGGCGGGAGCATTGGAGCCGCCAGCCGTGATCCGGCCCGGGTCAAAGCCTTCGTCGTCAGGAACGTGGAACGATTGATCGAGGCCTTGGCGTAC
>JANMVB010000208.1:0-3037 GCA_031392305.1 Ferruginibacter sp. | reverse complement strand
TTGAGGCCCTGATTAAACATCGTTGTGTCACTCACTTCAACAGATGTGCAGGAAAAAAACGCATCAAAAAGTATAAACAAATACGAACGCTAAAAATAAAAGCAGCAAGAATAAATGCAACCTCTTTTTAAAAGCTGAAACACAATTAATCAATAAGATGATTGAAGAAAATAAACAAAGCAACGTGATAGACCCTTCACCCCAGGTAAAACCCGGCGCATCCAAATCATTACATGCGCAACATCATTTTTTAGCAGATTCCTTGCACCAGATAGATATACTGGAACATGGCAGTAAAAATAATGTCTCACCGGCTGGGGGGATGGTACCTTTTCAGCAAAAGCTGGAAGGCATTGGCTTGTATCCATTAAAGCCAACCGGTGTAGAAATTTTTCAAATTAATATGGGCAAAATGTGCAACCAGGTTTGCAAACATTGCCATGTAGATGCAGGCCCGGATAGAAAAGAAATTATGACAAAAGAAACCATGCAGCTATGCCTGGAAACTTTAAAAAATAATCCGCAAATAAATATTGTTGACCTTACAGGCGGCGCTCCTGAATTAAATCCTGGTTTCCGCTGGTTTGTTGAAGAGATAAAAAAGCTGGGTAAGCATATCATTGTGCGCTGCAACCTTACCATCATTTTAGCCAACAAACGCTTCAACGATCTGCCCGATTTTTTTAAGTTGCACGCTATTGAAGTAGTATCATCGTTACCATTTTACACAGCCGACAGAACCGATCGCCAGCGGGGCAATGGTGTTTTTGAAGACAGCATTAAAGCGCTTGAAATGCTGAATGCCGTTGGCTATGGAAAGCAAGGGACCGGCCTGGTATTAAACCTGGTGTATAACCCTGCAGGTGCTTTTTTGCCACCATCTCAAACCATGTTGCAAAAAGAATTTAAAGATGAGTTGATGAAACACTTTGGAATTTCCTTCAACGATTTATATACTATTACCAATATGCCCATTAGCCGCTACCTCGACTATTTACTGCAAAGCGGCAACTACGAAAAGTATATGGAAAAATTAACAGCAGCATTCAACCCCGCCGCAGCAAAAAGTGTAATGTGCCGCAATACAATCTCGGTAGGTTGGGATGGATTTTTATATGACTGCGATTTTAACCAGATGCTTGATATGAAAATATCAGCAAAAAACAATGCACACCTTAGCCAGTTTAATTTAAGCGAACTCAACAAAAGGGAGATTGTAATCAATCAACACTGTTATGGATGTACGGCAGGCTCCGGAAGTAGTTGTGGTGGTGCTGTGGCCCCATAATTATTACAACATCTCAAAGTATAAGGGTATCACCTTTTATCAAAAAACTGGCTGCTTTCTAAAAAACTAATTTTTAAATTGAATCAATTAACTGCATAAATTTTAAATACGCTACATGGAACTTTCATACCTCGAAACAACAAAAAATGTTTACAAAGATGCAGCCGAAAATCCCAACGTTGGTTTGTGTTGTACTACCACTCCCATCTGGCAATTGCCGGGGCTTGATATTCCGGTAATGATGCAACAAATGAATTATGGCTGCGGAAGTACTATCCATCCGAGGGACCTGATAAACAACCCTTCCATTTTATATGTAGGTGTTGGTGGCGGAATGGAACTGTTACAGTTTGCTTATTTCAGCAGGAGTGCCGGTGCTATCATTGGCGTGGATGTGGTGGATGAAATGCTTACAGCATGTGGCAACAATTTTAAAGCAGCAGAAGAACTCAATCCATGGTTTGATAAGTCTTTTATTGAATTGAGAAAAGGCGACGCACTTGATTTACCTGTAGCAGATAACAGCATTGATGTGGCTGCACAAAATTGCCTGTTTAATATTTTTAAGCAGGATGAATTAAAATCAGCTCTTGCTGAAATGTACCGTGTACTAAAACCACGGGGCCGGTTGGTAATGAGCGATCCTGTTTGCGAACAGCCTATCAATGACGAATTGCGTAATGATGAAAAGTTGCGTGCATTGTGCCTCAGTGGTTCTATTCCGTTGAACGAATATATTAAAACGATAACTGACACTGGCTTTGGCACCATTGAAATACGGGCTAAAAGGCCCTACCGCATTTTAGCACCAGGGCAATATGCAACGGATGAATTACTTTATATTGAAAGCGTGGAAGTATGTGCAATCAAAGACCCCATGCCTGCAGACGGTCCTTGTGTGTTCACCGGTAAAGCAGCCATTTATTTTGGCAGCGAAGATTTTTTTGATGATAACAAAGGCCATGTATTATTACCTAATCAACCATTGGCTGTATGTGATAAAACTGCCGGTGCATTGTCATCATTGAAAAGAGATGACATTTTTATATCTGCCTCTACTTATTTTTATGATGGCGGTGGTTGTTGCTGATGAAGATTTTAAACATCTTACAGCGCTTAATGGCTTACGGTAATATTTTATTATCTTGAAAGCATGTTATATGGATTTGTAAAAGTTATTGCCAGGATTGCCATTAAATTTTATTGCAGGGATTTACAAATAAATAAGTCGGCTTTGTTGCAAAGCGAAGGTCCGTTAATGCTCGCAGTAAACCATCCTAATTCCTTCCTCGATGCAATTGTACTTTGCACCATCTTTGATAAACCTGTTTACTCCCTGGCAAGGGGAGATGCTTTTAAAGGAAAGCTCATTACTAAAATTTTAACGGCCTTCCACATGTTACCGGTGTACCGTGTAAGTGAGGGTGTTGAAAATATGGAGGAGAATTATAAAACCTTTGACCTGTGTAAAGAAATATTTCAGCAAAACGGCATCGTATTAATTTTTAGCGAAGGCAGATGTGTAAATGAATGGCACCTGCGGCCATTAAAAAAAGGCACTGCCAGGCTTGCACTCAGCAGTTGGGCAGATGGAATTCCATTAAAAGTTTTACCAGTTGCAATCAATTACAATTCGTTTACAAAGTTTGGTAAAAACATACGCATGTTCTTTGGTGGGTTCATAACTGCTGATGATATTGACTTTGAAGAAGGCCATGGCAAATCCATCCAATCATTCAACACAAACCT
>JANMVB010000203.1:0-5294 GCA_031392305.1 Ferruginibacter sp. | reverse complement strand
CGCGTAAACTGTTTGCCCTTTGGTTAAGTAAGGGGCAACTCCGGTTTTATCAGTCCAGTAAGCACATTCAACCCAGGTAGTTCGTTCTTTCTGAATACCCTGGCTGTCTTTATAACGCTCCGAATGCGCTACGCTAAAGTTGATTACATTTTTTCCGTTTACTTCTTTTACGATGCAATCTTTACCAAGATTGCCAACGATTTGTAATTTGATCATAATTGTGTGTTTTTAATTGTTAATCGATGTATCTGAATTTGAAAATTATGAAAATTTACAGGTAGGATTTTATATTTTTTTGCACATATAATACAGTTCGCATTATGTATTATTTTTTTAAAATTACCATTAAAATAGCTGACTTAATAAATTTATTGTAGCTTTTTATTTACTACTGCAATTACAATACTGATCAATCTTAGAAAATTAATTTAATTTTTTCTTCAAGGAACTTACCTGCGTTTGCAGGTTATTCACCATGCTTGCCAACGAATTCATATCCCACCGTTGTTGTGCACTTACCTTGCTGATTACCATTTGCGCCTGCCACAATTCTAACACATCTTCTGCATTAACCTGGTATGGCTGGTATTGGGGATTGTCGCTTACAAGTGTAAGTTTGTTTTTAATCTTGTTATTCTTTACTACCCTTTTATAAACTATCCCTTCGCTTTTACTTACAACTATATATGCCTGATCATTTTTTATGCTGTCGTTATTATCTACTTTTTCACCTACTATGATACTACCACTGGGTGTAGGCATCATACTATCACCAATAATTTCAAATGCACGGTAATTGCCTCCTGAAAGCATAGGTAAAGTAAATGTATTTAACTCATCTATAAACTCATTGTCGGCATAGCCAGTCATGTAACCGGCTGCGGCTTTTACCGGCACAAAGTGAATCATGTTCCTCTCGGCAGCCATCATTTTTTGCTGCCTTCTTTTCGCTAAGAAGTTACCGCCCTGGAAACTCACATCTTTTAGAAGTAGTTCATCCAAACTGAGTTTAAAAATATCGCCTACTATTTCAAGTACTTCAAGGCGGGGATCTGCCCGCTCTTCTTCATAAGCACCGATGAGTGATCTTTTAATACCCAATTTTGCAGCAAATTCTTCCTGTGTCCATCCACGAAGCTTGCGCAAATATTTTAGATTTTGACCTGCCTGAGACATGTGTAACTAATTTGATTAGTACAAATATACTAACATATTTAGCTTTACCAAATATTTTTTAATTTTTATTTTTTACTATTTTATTATAGCCATACATCTGTAATGATTTCAGTTGGTTTACTATTAGTAGTAAAAGCCCAACATGTGTATGCGGTACAATTACCCCAATAAAACACAGGCTGATTTCTCTACATACAACTTGGGTAAAGCTCCACATAGGTATGCCGTACAAGTGAGTGACACAACGATGATGACCATTGGTTCAGTGCCGGTGCAACAAAAAAAATGATTGTATTGATATGAGGCCACGCTGAATTAAAATGCTTTTTGCACATGCATGATGCATAAACTTTACACATAAATGTAACCTCCATTTACCCCGGCAATAATTATTTACACATGAGTACGATAGCCCTTATTTTTGTATAAAATAATTTTATGCAAATAGTATTGGTATTGCACAACCTGCTGAGATGGGCCGTTTTATTATTTGGCCTGTGGACAATTTTGAATGCCCTTACCGGTGTTTTAAGCAAAAGAAATTATTCTGCGGCTGATAATAAAAGCAATCTTTTTTTTATGATTAGTTGTGATATACAATTGCTTCTCGGCCTTATTTTATATTTCACCAACTCGTGGTTCGACCGGTTGAAAGACCTGGGCAATAATATGAAGGACCCGTTTAACCGTTTCTTTACAATGGAGCATGCTGTGATGATGATTGCTGCGTGGATACTGGTGCATGTAGGCAGGGCCTCGGTGAAAAGGGCTGCTACTTCTTCGGCTAAGCATAAACGTATGCTCCTGTTTTTTGGGCTGGCTTTATTGCTTATTCTTGCAGCCATACCCTGGCCTTTTAGAGAAGCGATTGCTAAACCTTATTACAGGTGGTTCAATTAATTGTATCTGCTGACATTTGAAATTAAAACCCTTTATGGCAAAATCAACTTCACTCCCAACAATATTAATTACCAATGATGATGGTATAACTGCACCAGGTATCCGCAATTTAGTGGAGGCAGTAAAAGACCTCGGCAAAATTGTAGTGGTAGCACCGGATAAACCACAAAGCGGCATGGGCCATGCTATCACAATCGGCCATCCGCTGCGTATGAATAAAATGGATGTGTTTGACGGGGTGGAAGCCTGGCAAACCAGCGGCACACCTGTTGATTGTGTAAAGCTGGCAGTTGATAAAATACTCCACCGCAAGCCCGATCTCTGCCTGAGTGGTATCAATCACGGTGCCAATCACTCTATCAATGTTATTTATAGCGGCACCATGAGTGCTGCCATGGAAGCATCTATAGAAAGCATACCGAGCATAGGATTTTCGTTGATGGATTATAATTACGAAGCAAACTTTGATGCGGCAAGGCATTATGTACACAAAATAGTAAGTAGCCTTTTAAAGAAAAAAATGGATAAGCACCTGCTGCTGAATGTAAACATTCCATCTGTACCGATGGAGCTGATAAAAGGTGTAAAAGTATGCAGGCAGGCTTATGCAAAATATCAGGAAGATTTTAAAGAACGCAAAGACCCTCATGGCAAAAAATATTACTGGCTCACCGGCGCTTTTGTAAACTTTGATACCGGTAAAGACACCGATGTATGGGCACTCGAAAATAATTATATAAGTGTGGTGCCCGTGCAATTTGATTTAACCAATTATAAACTGAAACAGCAATTAGAAAAAAACTGGAAAATACAATGACATTTAAAAAGGATAATTTTTGGTTAGGCACTGCAATTGGGTTGTTTGCCCCTGTGGTAGGGTTTCTTATTTTTAAACTGATAAAGTACAGCAGGTTTTCCTTAATGGAAATGTATCAATGGATGACGATGAACCACAACCTGATTACAGCATATATAAGTGTATCGCTATTTGCCAATGCCTTGCTGTTTACCTTGTTTGTAAATGCAAAAATTGATAAAACCGCCAAAGGTATTTTTGTTGTAACTGTGATATATGCAACAGCCGCTTTACTAATTAAATTTTTTGGTTAAAAACCATTTGTATGCAAACGCAACCCTGGTTTAAAGATTGGTTTAATTCGCCTTATTATCATCAGCTTTATTTTAACAGGGATGAAGCAGAAGCCGCTGCATTTATTGATAAACTTATTGTTCATTTACAAGCTATACCCGCAGCTAAAATACTGGATGTAGCCTGCGGCAAAGGCAGGCACTCTATACATCTTGCTCAAAAGGGTTTTGATGTAACGGGTATCGATCTCAGCGAAGACAGTATAAAAGAAGCTTTGAAATTTGAAAACGAAAAACTGCATTTTTATTGCCACGATATGCGGTTGCCTTTCTACATTAATTATTTCGATTACGCCTTTAATTTCTTTACCAGTTTCGGTTATTTTAAAACTGCCAGGGAGCATGACAATGCCATCCGCACAATAGCTTCCTCCCTAAAAAGTGGTGGCACATTTGTACTCGATTATCTCAATGTGCATTATGCTGAAGACCATCTTGTACACCGGTTCGAAAAAGAAATTGACGGTGTAAATTATTATCTTACCAAATGGTTTGATGAAACGCATTTTTATAAAAAAATTGTGGTAGAAGATGAGGCACTTGAAGAGCCGCTGATATACACAGAGAAAGTTGCCAAATTTTCTTTAGGCGATTTTACTGAAATGCTTGCCTACCAGGGATTACAGATACAAGAAGTTTTTGGTGAATACAATTTTACAAATTACGATGTAAAAAAATCTTCCCGGTTAATTATTATCGCCACAAAAAAATAAAAAGAGTGTTGCATAATTTGTTGTTTTATTAAAAACTCAAGTTCTTTTTTAGCACCAACCAAGAAGCAATGGTCAACATCGTTGTGTCACTCACTTGTACCGCATACCTATTTGGATCTTTACCTACAATATATGATCTACTGCAAAAAATGAATTCCCTTAAATGTAAAACCCAAATATTAAATTCCAATATACTTTCATTGTTCTATTTCCAAAACACTAAACGCTTAATTATAAACCCTAAACAGTAAACCCAAAAAGCTAAACAGTAAACTGTAAACCGTAAACCGTAAACCGCTAACTTTTTTCACGTTATAATTTTAACGCTTAATTTTATGGAACCATGCCATACCGTTTTATATCAATATTGTTGGATATCCCCCTGGTAACATCATTAAAAACATTTGACAGGTGGCTGTTCAATAAAATTAATTATGAGTGGACAAGCCCATTGCTGGATTATATTATTCCCCTGTGGCGGGAGGCAAATACCTGGATACCACTGTATGTTTTTTTAACGATTTTTGTTTTAATGAATTTTGGCGCAAAGGCATGGCCCTGGATAATTGGTTTGGTGGTAACAGTTGCGTTAACTGACCAGATCAGTAGTCATGTTGTAAAACCTTTTATACAAAGGCCAAGGCCCTGCCACGATGAATTACTGGCAAATCCTATCCGCTTGTTGCTGGAATATTGTTCCGGCAGTTTCAGTTTTACTTCATCGCATGCCACCAATCATTTTGGCCTGGCTTTTTTTATTTACAATACCATGAAATCATACTTAGGCAAATGGGGGTACCTGCTTTTTTTCTGGGCCGCTACCATCAGTTACGGCCAGGTTTATATTGGTGTACATTATCCCCTCGATATTACCGGCGGCGCCATATTGGGTACATTCATTGGTTGCGTAACAGCTTATATTTTCAATAAAAGATTTGGCCTTCCTCCCCTGCTTAATCACATAAATACTGCTGAGGTTTTATGAATAAACAACAGGCTTTAAAAATAACCGGGCTTTGCATATTTACTTATCTGTTGGGTATTTTTTGTGTACCCCTGATGGATATAGATGCCACACAATATGCCTCTATGAGCCGGGAGATGTTGCTAACCGGTAACTACCTGAAACTGTATGACCTGGGATATGATTACCTGGATAAACCCCCCATGCTTTTTTGGTTAAGCAGTGTGAGCCTCCGCATTTTTGGTATCCACGATTGGGCATACCGCTTACCTTCTTTCCTGTTTTCTTTATTGTCCCTTTATAGCACTTACCGGTTGGCTGTACTTTTCTACAAAAAAGAAATTGCTTTATTAAGCATCGCCGTACTGGCCGCCACACAGGCCATGTTTCTT
>JANMVB010000187.1:0-12326 GCA_031392305.1 Ferruginibacter sp. | reverse complement strand
CTGAACATACCTGTAGGTTGTTTGAGAGTGACTGTACTCTCACCTTTTTTCACTTATAATCAAATCTATTGGTATAAATTTAATTAGATCAAAGAACTCATATTTTAATATTTTACAAACATAGGAGAGAGTGACACAACGGTGATGCCCATTGATTTAATGCTGGTGAAAAAAATATTTTAATCCACCGGAAATAATTACAAGCCAAATAAAAATCACAATTTTATTTATTGCAAAGCATCCTGCTGCAAATCTTCTTAATTTGTGAACATATCTTTTCTATATTATGACGAAAGTTTATTTGCTCCTCTGCTGTGCGCTATTTTTTTTACAGGCTAAAATAATTGCCCAGGTTAATGCCCTGGCCACCAACCCCAAAGCAATTGCATGGGTTGATAGTGTTTTTAAAACACTGGGCAGGGATGAACAAATTGCACAGTTAATGGTGGTGCGCCTGTCTGCCTATGATGCAAAAAATAAGACGGCTATTTTTTATGATGCAAAGGTTGACAGCCTGGTAAGGCAATACAATATCGGCGGCGTTTGCTTGTTTCAGGGTAGCCCGGTAAAACAGGCCACCATTATTAACCAGTTGCAGGCTGCAGCAAAAACGCCTATCCTGATGTGTATTGATGCTGAATGGGGCGTGGGCATGCGCATGATTGACAGTGTGCTGCCCCTGCCGCACCAGATGATGCTCGGCGCTGTGAGTGACCCAAAAATTGCTTATCAATATGGACAAATAGTTGCCGAACAATGCAAGCGTATAGGCCTTCACGTAAACTATGCGCCGGTTGTAGATATTAATAATAATCCGAACAACCCAGTGATTAATGACCGCAGCTTTGGAGAAGACAAATACAAGGTGGCCACGTTTGCAATTGAATATATGAAAGGCATGCAGGACATGGGCGTAATGGCTTGCGCAAAACATTTTCCGGGGCATGGTGATGTGGCGGTTGATTCGCATTACGATTTGCCGGTGATCAACAAAACGAGGGCACAACTGGATTCACTTGAATTATATCCTTTTCGTGAAATATTTAAAGCGGGCATTAGCAGTGCAATGATTGCTCACTTATATATTCCCGTGATTGATAGCTCGGCTAACAGGGCCACTTCTATTTCTAAAAATAATGTAACCGGCCTTTTGCGAAATGAACTGGGTTTTGATGGCCTTACATTTACGGATGCATTGGAAATGCAGGGTGTTGTAAAATATTTTCCTGGTGGCGAAGCATCGGTGCAATCACTGATAGCTGGCAATGACATGCTGTGTTTGCCGGGAGATGTAGCCACTACTATTGAAAAAATTAAGGATGCAATCAATGATAAAAAACTAAGCTGGGCGGATATTGAACAACACTGCAAAAAAGTATTGATGGCTAAGTATGAATATGGCCTCACCAGTATAAAGCCAATCAATACCGCCAACCTTACTGCGGACCTTAACAGTAAAGTGAGTACGATGAGAAAGCTGATTGCTGAAAATGCGCTAACGGTATTGAATAAAAGCGGCGACACTTTTTTATCGCTCAGCCCCGAAAAAAATAAAGCTAAAAACGAAGTGGTGTATGTTGGAATTGGTATCAGCAGCGATAACGGTTTTGCAAAGCGGTTGCGTGCAGATTATAATGCGGGTGTTTTTTATTTTAATTATAAGCAGGATGCAATGAGGGTGCTATCAACCGTTGACCTTATAAAAAAACGGTACAAAAAAGTGATCATTGGCATACATGGCTACAACCGTACACCGGCAAACAATTTTGGCATCAGCAAAACGGCAGTGGACCTGGTAACGCAGTTGCAGCAACAAATGAATACTGCTGTATTTGTTTTTGGAAACCCTTATGCTATCAAAAACTTTTGTGCTGCAAAAAACCTGGTGGCTTGCTACGAAGATGATGATATTATACAAAATACGGCAGCAGATTTGTTGCAGGGAAAAATTATCGCCAAAGGAAAATTGCCGGTAACTGTGTGCGAAGCCTATCCTTATGGGGCCGGACTTGTCACTACTGCTTTTTTTTTGCCCCGCCCAAATCCTGAGGTGCCGGGTATAAATGTTGCAAAATTGAATGCCATTGATTCTATCGCCAACAATGCAATCAGCAAAGGCGCTACACCCGGCTGTGTGGTAATGGTTGTAAAAGATGGAGCCATTGCCTGGCACAAAGCTTATGGCCATTTCAATTATGATAAGGCGGAAAAAGTAACAACAGAATCTGTATATGATATGGCTTCCGTTACAAAAATTTGTGCTACTACAATTGCTGTAATGAAATTATACGACCAGGGAAAAATTAAGCTAAACAAAAAACTTGCTGACTACCTGCCCTGGGTAAAAGGAACGGATAAGGAAAACCTGGTAATTGAAAATATATTATTGCACCAGGCAGGGCTGGTAGCTTTCATCCCTTTTTATAAAGAAACAATGGATTCCGGCGGGATACCTTTTCCAAAATATTATTCAAACATTCAAAAAGATTCGTTTAAAATAAGGGTAGCAGAAAATTTATTTTTAAGAAGTGATTACAATGACACCATGTACCAGCGGATTTTGCAAAGCCCACTGGGAGCTGCAAACAAATATATTTACAGCGACAATGATTTTATCTATTTAGGTAAGATTGTAGAAGCAGTAAGCGGGCTTCCACTCAATGAGTACGTACAAAAAGAATTTTATGTGCCACTTGGTTTGTCGGCTGCAGGCTTTAAGCCCAGGCAATATCTTCCACTTAAAAGAATTGCGCCAACAGAAGATGAAGTGCAGTTTCGCAGGCAATTAATTCGTGGGGATGTACACGACCCCGGCGCTGCTATGTTTGGCGGTGTAGCCGGACATGCAGGATTATTTAGCACCGCTTATGATATAGCGGTGATTATGCAAATGCTTATGAATGGCGGCCACTTTAACGGCAGGCATTACCTGCGAAAAGAAACCATCGGTTTATTTACTGCTTACCATAGCAAATTCAGCAGGCGTGGGCTGGGTTTTGATAAACCGGAGAAAGATAACAACACCCGCCCGGAGCCTTATCCCTGCCTTTCTGCATCGCCCCAAAGTTTTGGCCACACAGGGTTTACCGGCACCTGCACCTGGGCCGATCCGGTAAATAAACTGGTGTATGTATTTTTAAGCAACCGGGTTACGCCAAAGGGTGGCGATAATACATTGCTTTTAAAAATGAATGTGCGGCCTGCAATTCATGAAGCGATTTATAAGGCCATGGCATCTCCGGGAGTAAAATAAGATAAGCTGGCATTGAGAAGGGGGAGTTCCAAATTGTCGCTGTTGCTTTGTGGCTGTGGTCTGTAAGGACACCATAGCCCCGACAATTTGGTAAACATTCAATGCCATTTGTTTCATTTTTTGCTTTAGATTGCACACAATAAATTGTTAGTGCTATGATCACCGGAATGAATTTAATTGGTACTACTTTTTCAGGAAAAAGTAGCAATACATTTTCTTCTTCTATATTGGAAAATGACATGCCGGTTAATTACTTTTTTAATGAAGCTTCCCCGGAAGAAATTGATGCCGCTGTAATGCTGGCACACCATGCTTTTATGATGTACAGGTTATATTCACCTGGTCAAAAAAAATCCTTCCTCCTGGAAATTGCCGAAGCGATAGCTTTATCAAAAGAGGAACTTGTAAAGATCGCCATGCAGGAAACACATCTTCCAAAACCTCGGCTGGAAGGTGAGGTGCAGCGTACCATCAATCAAATAAAATTGTTCGCTTCATTAGTGGAAGAAGGCTCATGGGTAAAAGCGATTATTGATACAGCGTTACCGGAACGTACACCATTACCCAAACCCGACATACGGCAAATGCAAATACCACTTGGCCCTGTTGCAGTGTTTGGCGCCAGTAACTTTCCCTTCGCTTTTTCTGTTGCCGGCGGCGATACCATTTCTGCCCTGGCTGCTGGTTGCCCCGTAGTTTATAAAGCGCATCCCGGTCATCCGGCTACTTCTGAACTGGTTGGTAAAATTATTATTGATGCAGCAAAAAAATGTAGCATACCGGAAGGTGTATTTTCTTTATTGCAGGGTAAAAACAATGAATGTAGTATAAACCTTGTAACGCATCCATCAGTAAAAGCGGTTGGGTTTACAGGTTCCTGCGCCGGTGGTAAAACCTTGTTTTATGCTGCTGCAAAAAGAATTGAACCCATACCGGTATATGCTGAAATGGGAAGTATAAATCCTGTATTTATCCTGCCGGAAATAATGCAGCAACAGGCCACCGCTCTTGCCGAAAAATTAGCTGGCTCAAACCTTTTGAGTGCCGGACAGTTTTGTACAAATCCTGGAATTATTATTTCGCTGCAATCCACCGATACAGATACTTTTCTCTCACAATTTTCAGGCTCTATAAAAAATGCCGGTGCTGATATCATGTTAAATGAAAACATCAGTAACGGATATAATGAAGCAATTAAAAAATTGGTAAATTCCGGAGATATTACACTTCAATCATCCGGAAAAGAAACCGGGGCAAAAATGTCTGCCACACCTTATATGTTTCAAATTGATGCAACCCGTTTTTTATCAAATAAAGATTTAGCGCACGAAGTATTTGGCCCTTCCTCCATTCATGTTATCGCAGCAAATGAAGAAGAATTGTATGCAGTTGCCAGGCAATTGACCGGACAGCTAACAGTAAGCATCTGGGGTACCGACAATGACCTTATAAAATACGCAGGCTTAGCAACTGAACTTGAATTAAAAGCAGGAAGAATTATTTTCAATAACGTTCCAACCGGGGTAGAAGTTACGCATGCAATGGTACATGGCGGCCCGTACCCAGCCACCACCAATAGCCAAACCACCTCAGTAGGTAGCAATGCTATTTATCGTTTTACCAGGGCCGTTTGTTATCAAAACAGTCCACAACAATTGTTGCCCAATGCTTTGAAGAATGAAAATCCATTGCATATCTGGCGGCAGGTAAATGGGGGATTGGGTAATGATGCGATTGGGTAAAGGGCAATAAGCAATAGACAATTAGCAATGGGCAATTGAAATAATTTACAATTCTTCATTCACCTTACACCTTTCACTTTACGCCTTAAACCATCATTTACCATGCATTTATACAAAACATCCAAAGGAAATATCCTAAAGAAGGATACGAAATCTTTTTTACTGAATGATGATTGGGATATGCTCATCAACCAGGCGGATCTTTATAATCACCTGCTTCAATTGGCTGCAACCGCCGAAACAATCAATGATGAACAAGCCAGCGATTTAATCAATAATTATTTAATACCGCCCATCGGCAACCAGGAAGTATGGGCCGCAGGCGTTACGTATTTACGCAGCCGCGATGCAAGAATGGAAGAATCTGAAGATAGCGGTGCGGCTGATTGTTATCAAAGGGTTTATGAAGCTGACAGGCCCGAATTGTTTTTTAAATCGCTGCCGCACAGGGTGGCGGGCCATTCCGAAAAACTGTATATACGAAAAGATTCCACCTGGAATGTACCCGAACCCGAGCTAACATTATATATAAATTCACAGGGAAATATCCAGGCTTATACCATCGGCAACGATATGAGTTCAAGAAGTATTGAAGGCGAAAACCCACTGTACCTTCCCCAGGCAAAAACCTATGAAAGAAGCGCCGGGCTTGGGCCTTGCCTTTTTGTAACTGATCAGCCAATAGTGTTAACCACGGCTATCCAAATGGATATTTACCGCAAGGGCGAAAAAATGTTTGATGATGCAACCACCCTCGCCAACATGAAACGTACTTTAAATGAACTGCCCGGTTGGTTGTACCGGGAAATGGATTTTGAACATGGATGTTTTTTAATGACGGGTACCTGCGTAGTTCCGCCCAATGAATTTACATTGAATGAAAATGATGTGGTAAATATCCGCATTGATGGCATAGGTGTGTTGACGAATACCATTGCGGAAAAGAAATAAAATTATTTGTTTACAGGCATTTGTTTTTCATGGCAACATCGTTGCCACGCTCGGTTCAAAGGCATACCATTGGGGAGCTTTTCCCACATAATAAATAAAAACATCTCATTACTACACAAGCATACTTTTATGAATTGCATATTCAACTCCCCGCAATTCCGCTAAACCCCTCAACCTGCCAATGGCCGAATAGCCGGGATAGGTTTTCTTCTTCAGATCATCCAGCATCTGGTGACCATGATCGGGCCGCATGGGAATGGATATTTTTCTTCTTTGCTGAATGAGCAACACTTCTTTTATTACTTCATACATATCGGTATCACCAGCCAAATGATCGGCTTCATAAAAATTACCCGCTGCATCCCGTTTTGTATTACGCAGGTGAAGAAAGTGTACCTGGTCACCAAAACGTTTGAGCATTTTTGGAATGTCGTTATCAGGCCTTGCTCCATACGAACCAGTGCAAAAACACAATCCATTAGCGGGTGAAGGAACCGCATTTATTAAATCGGCCGCATCCTGTTCGGTACTTACAATTCTCGGCAATCCTAAAATTGGATAAGGAGGATCATCAGGATGAATGGCCAGCTTCAACCCACATTCTTCGGCAACAGGAACCACTTGTTCAAGAAAATAAAATAAATGTTTTTTGAGTTGGGCTGCATCAATATTCGAATATGCTTTTAATGCGGTTAATATCTGTTCCGGAGTAAAGGGATCATCGCTTCCGGGCAAACCGAGCATGGTATTATGATATAGTTTTTCTTTTTCTTCCTCCGTCATAGATGCGAATTTTTCTTTCGCCTTTTCAATTTCTTCCGCATTATAATCGTTTGCCGCTCCCGGCCTTTTCAACATAAATAGATCAAAGGCTACAAAAGCCAGGCGTTCAAAATACAAAGCCCTGCTTCCGTCGGGCATCGCATAGGAAACATTGGTACGCATCCAATCAAGGATGGGCATAAAATTATACGTTACTACTTTTAAACCACAGGCTGCAACATTTCGCATGCTTTGCTTATAGTTTTCTATGTGGATAGGATAATTACCATTCTGCTTTTTAATGTCTTCGCTTACGGGCAGGCTTTCAATTACAGTCCATGTTAAGCCTGCGTCTTCGATTAACCGTTTACGCTTGTTGATCTCCACGATAGTCCATACATCACCAACCGGTACCTGGTGCAGGGCAGATACTACACCTTCACAACCTGCCTGGCGGATATCAGCCAGGCTAACCGGGTCATTCGGCCCGAACCATCTCATAATTGGATGCATTAACATAAATAAAACTATTTGATTATTTGTGGTAAACGGGAAAATCAGCGGTATCATTTAATGTTCCTGTGATTATACCGGCATCGAAATTGGGTGTTTTTTTAACGGTTAAATCATCAGCCTTACAGGATAAGAATAAACCTGATAAAATAATGGCTGAAATAACAAGTACCAATAATTTTTTCTTCATAATCATTTTTGATGAGATAAACCTCACCCCTGTTATAATTATTTATTTATACTGCTCAAGGGGTAAAATAGTGAATTCCATTTGTCTGATAATCGTAAAATTCAATCGGTATTTTAATTTATAACGCAATTAAAGATGCCCAATGGTATGCGGTAAAAGGGAGTGACACAACGATGGTCCCCATAGCTGCTTCTTTGTTGGGACAACAAAACTGTAACTCACTTTATTAACCCTTGCGTAGTATAACAGTAATAATTATTTTATTTTAAAAATATCCTGCATTTTGCCAGCAGTTATTTCCTACACAGGTACCCTCAGTTACACGGTCAATCTGATCCTGTGGGATTGGCCTTAAAACATTAAAAGGTTTAATATTTACACCTGCTTCTGTCGCATTCCATGCTGCTACCCTTGTGAGAAGCGATTTGGTGCGTACCAAATCCAGCCACCTCACAGACTCACCATAAAACTCACGGGTACGTTCGTCTAATATATAATCAAGTGTAACCTGGGCCGCTGTGATAGTTACTGCTGCTACCGCCGCTGCGTTTTGTGCAGGGGTATTGGCGCTTTTGTAAGCAGCCCTTTGCCTGATTATATTGATCATATCAGCAGCTTGCTGCGGGGTTCCCCCACCTTTGAAAGCAGCTTCCGCAGCAACCATGTAAACATCTGAAAACCTTAAAATAACAACGGGCCTTGTTGATGGGTCATTTGGGTTCGCCCTGCTTGGGTCAGCCCATTTTTTCATGTAAGGGAAAACAGTATTTGATTGCATGGATGGGTTTACAATGATGCCTTTGAATGGCCTTGTGCCAACAGCCATTGGCGCTCCTGCAATGGCAACATCCGGCATCCAAACGGCAGTATCTACACCGCAGATCAAAGTTCCCCTGGTACCGGTAGTACCGTTGCCACTAGAAGCGGCAGCACCAGAAGAACTAAGGTTAGCAATCCATACTGATTGAAATGTTTTTTCATATCGGGAATCATTTATCCTGTCGGCAAATGCCTGGCCTAAAATATAGGGCGTGTTGGGCCTGATACGTGTAAACGGGCGGCCATATGCAACATCCCTAAACAACATTTGGGGCCCTCCATTGGTGATAATTCCCTGTGCGTTTACGGTAGAATTGATACCTATTACTGAGGGGCCGTTAAATAAGCCCATCCAGGGCACTACATTTACACCATTACCACCGGCAGAGCCTAACTGATAAGCCCCGTATTTTGGATCACTGCTATGATCACTTACAAAAAGATTTTCCTTTCCATAATCATTTACGGGTCTAAAGGCGTCGCCATAATCCTGCCACAGATCAACTCCATAAGTGGCCTTGTTTGCAATAAGGGCAGCAGCAATAGTGTATGCCTGGGTAAAATCCGCTGCTGTATTATTTAACCATCCCCTTGTTAAATATGCTTTTGCTAAAAGATGCAATGCAGCAGGCTTTGTAGCAGCCTTGCCGAGAAAAGGGGCTGTTACTTTATCAGGAAGTTCAGTTGATGCTTCGGTAAGATCTTTTATTACCTGAACATATATATCGGCTACGGGGGCCCTTGAGTCAGCAACTGAGGGTACAGTTATAAAAGTAGTATGCAGGGGCACACTCCCATAGGTTTGCACCAGGTAAAAATAAATGAAACCCCTTAAAAATTTTGCCTGTGCCAGGTACTGTGTTTTGGTTGCAGCAGGCATATTAGCAGCAGGCCCTATTTCCAGGATACCATTGAGCGTATTAATAGAGGTATAGATGTTAAAAGCTCCGTTAAAATCACCCGTTTGAATACCATTGTAAGTAAAGAGCCTTGGGTTGCCGGCGCTTCCTCCCATCAGGTGTTCATCAGTGCCTGCCATTTGTGAAATGGTAAAGCCTTCAGTTCCCCAGCCATTGCGTATGTCATTATACACACCTCCAAGACCTGCCAACAGCCCTTGCGGAGAATTAAAATAAGACGGAACGATCTGGGATTGTGGATGCTCTTTTAGTAATTTTTTGCAACTGCCGGTAAGCAACAAAACAGCGATGACTGCTATACCGCTAATTTTTTTATACTGTTTCATATCTGAAATTTTATAAGTTTAGAATTTTAAATTTAAACCCACATTAAACTGGCGGGTAGCAGGATTATTTGCATTTACACTTATCTGCCGGCCAGCTCCTCCGGTTCCGCCTGCTCCTACGCTGTTACCAGCTTGTTGAGATGCAATACCTCCGCCATATCCGTTTCCTTCAGGATCAGGACCAAAGCCTCCTTTTACAAATGGTGAATAAATGATGAATGGGTTTACTGCCGTTACATAAAGTCTTAAAGATTGAATGCCTGCTCTGCTTAGAATTGATTTAGGCACATCGTAACCTAAGTTGATGCTCCTGCATTTAATGAATGAGCCATCCATATATCCCATAGTTGATGCAAAAAGAAACCTGTCGGTACTTGCATCAGGACGGGGAAAGGCATTTGTTGGATTGGTTGGCGTCCAGTAATCAACTTTCAATTGATTGTTCCGGCCCTGCATAAAGAATGTATAACCACTGCCACTGCCATCTGTAGTAACATAAGGAACCAAAACCTTCATGCCCATTCTTGCATATACTACAACAGAAAGATCGAAATTCTTAAATGTTATGCGGTTGGTAATCCCACCTTCCCATTTTGGCTGAAAGTCGCCAATGATCTGCCTGTCCGATGCATCAATTTTATTATCACCATTCAAATCCTCAACCCTTATTTGTCCGGCTTTTTGAACAGGCGATGTTTGTAAGGCTAATTTCGCAGCATCTGCTGTTTGCCAGATACCAATTTTGTTAAGATCATAGATAACCGTCAGGGGTTTTCCTACAAACCAGCCATTACCAATATCTTCTTTTTGTGAAGGAGTTGTCAATTCCACAATTTCTTCTCGGTTAAAATAATAGTTCAGATCTGTATTCCAGGTAAAGCCATTTTCGGTTTGTATATTAATACTGCTAAGGTTTAATTCTAATCCATGACCTTTTGTTTTACCAAGGTTTTTAGTGGTACTGGTTGCACCATTACTGAAAGGTAAATTAACCCCCAAAAGAATATCTTTTGTTTTATGACTGTAAACATCCACCGAACCTGTAATACGGTTTTTAAAAAAGCCAAATTCCATTCCAACGTTTGTTTGCTGGGTTGATTGCCATTTTAAAGAACTATTAGGCAGGGTCGTTACTAACACTGTTAATTGTTGTCCGGCCGCACCCTGTCCAAAATTATAAAAACCGGTACCAAGGCCACCCAGTGTTGCATAGGGGTTAATCCCCTGATTGGAAGTTTTACCCCAGCCACCTCTCAGTTTGAGATTAGAAACAAATGAAATATTCTTCATGAAACTTTCGTTGGAGACATTCCACCCTAATGCAAAAGCGGGATAAGTAAACCATTGATTACCTGGAGATAAAATAGATGATCCATCCCTTCTTATGGTAGCGGTTAAATTATAACGGCTATCAAATCCATAAGTTGCCCTTGCCATATAAGATACCAATCCCCTTTCAGAAAAACTGTTAGGATTATCATTGGCATTTTGGGGATTTATACCGGTAACTGTACCCAAGGCCAGGTTACTGTTGAGTTGATAATCTGCGGGTAAGGCAGTTGCAAAAAAACCACTATTCTGACTATGGTCTTTTTGGATACCAAATAAACCTGTGAAACCAATCCTGTGTTTTTCTTTTATTGTCGTTTCATAATTCAACAGGTTATCAATAGTATAAGTCCATGCTTCACCATTTCTTACACTTCCGTTATTTCCGCTAGCTGCTACAGAACCATTGGTATAGGTTTGAATACCGTTATAGTTATCCTGCTGTTGCTGTCTGTAATCAAGGCCTACATTAACCCTATACTTTAATCCTTTTATAATTAAAACCTCGCCAAATAAACTATTAAATGTCCTCAGCCTCCTGGTTTTATCGTAAATAAGATCGCTTTTTGTTATAAGCGTTAATGGACTAATAGCGGCAGCATCTGTTTGGGCAGCATTAGGGTTAAGGTTTACAGTACCATCCGCATTATAAGGTGATGCTAAAGGTGTCATCCTCATAAGGCCTACGGGAACCCCTGCCCCGCCAGGGTTCCGGGTATAGGCTAATGTATTTAACGTGGTAAGCCCTATTTTCAAGCGTTTGTTTATCTGCTGATCTATCTGTGCACGGATAGAATATCTTTCAAATTTCTGATTTGGGATGATGCCTGTTTCATTAAAATATCCTCCGCTTAACGAATATTGCGTTCCCTGGTTACCACCTGAAAAGCCCATATTATGACTGGTGGTAAGCCCTTGCTTATAAATCAGGTCCTGCCAATCGGTAGAAATACCAGCAGTTAATGCAGCAGTTTCAAATGTTGTAAGGGCATATAAGCTGGACGCCGGAGCAATAGCGGCAGCAGCTTCTGCTTTAAATGCCGCATATTCAGGACCTGTAAATACCCGCAGCTTATCAATAACATTTGAAGTGCCATGATAACCATCATAATTAAATATAGCTTTACCGCTTCTGCCTTTTTTAGTGGTAAGCAATATCACACCTCCCGATCCTCTTGATCCATATATAGCCGTAGCAGATGCATCTTTTAAAATTTCGAGACTTGCAACATCATCGGGGCTAATATCATTGATACTGCCACCGAATGGTATTCCATCTACCACCAACAATGGAGCATCCAATGCATCCAATGTACCGGCATTGGTTGCTAATGAGCGGTTACCCCTGATGCGTATTTGCCCGCTACCACCGGGTGTAGCGCTGTTGCTCACTATATCCACACCAGCCGTACGTCCCTTCAACTGGGCAAGCACATTTGGAGCAGGTACTTCCCGCAATACATCTCCTTTTATGGATACTACAGCACCTGTTACATCTTTTTTTCTGGCCGTACCATAACC
>JANMVB010000089.1:0-2305 GCA_031392305.1 Ferruginibacter sp. | reverse complement strand
ACAACGATGTTGCCCAATGATAAAATGTTGGTTAAAAAATTGTATTTATTCCAGGCAACATCTCCTACAGGCGCCGGGCTCCACACCTGTATCTTCCTTGTTACTACTTCACGGAAATATTTAGAAGATGTAGTAATTCCTTAGATTTTGGTACATTTAATATATGACGACGACCCAGGGCTGGAGCCCTGCGCCTGATGGCTGCAAACCATACACAACAATAAAACATACAACCAAATGAGAAAAATAATTTCATTTATGCACATATCCCTTGATGGTTTTGTAGCAGGGCTGAACGGAGAAATGGACTGGATTAAAGTTGATGAAGAAATTTTTGATTATGTAGGTAAGCGGATAAGCGAAGGCGACACTGCATTATATGGCCGGGTAACTTACCAGATGATGGAAAATTACTGGCCTACCGCAGGGGACAAGCCGACAGCAACCAGGCACGACATTGAACATTCAAAGTGGTATAGCAAAGTTCACAAAATAGTTTTATCAAAAACAATGAAAGGCGAGGATTTGAATAACACAAAAATTATTAGCGACAACCTTTTGGAAAACATAAACGAAATAAAACAGCAGGCAGGTAAAGACATCTTGCTTTTTGGTAGCCCGACAGCAACACATTCACTTATTCAAGAGAACTTAATTGACGGCTACTGGCTTTTTGTTAATCCTGTTATTCTTGGCCAGGGCATTCCATTGTTTGCAGACATCAAAGACAAAATAAAACTACAACTATTGACTACCCGACAATTTACCTGCGGGGTAACTGAACTGAATTACACAGTGGACAGACAATAACAACGAACGAGCAATGAATAAAAGCCCTGCAGCAAGCCCTGCCCGTAAGCGGTGATGCTATGATGACATTGCGAAGTTCAATGAACTGCGTGAAAATTGACAATTGATTTAAATGTAAGAAAATGAGAAAACTAATTGCAGCAATTAATATGACGCTTGACGGGTTCTGCGACCATACAGCAATAATTCCGGATGAAGAAATACATGATCATTATACTGACCTGCTAAATAACGCAGGCGTGGTTTTATATGGAAGGATAACATATCAACTCATGCAGTATTGGCAAGCTCTGATAAAAAATCCTTCAGGTGAAAAATCAATGGACGACTTTGCTATGGCTATAGACAAAATTCCAAAAATTGTGTTTTCACATAAACTTAAAAGCACAGAATGGGACAGTGCTAAATTGTCGAATCAACCTATTGAAGAAGAAGTTGCAGCACTCAAACAACAATCGGGTAATGACATTTTTGTTTGCAGCCGAAGTTTAATTATACAGTTAATGAAACTTAATTTAATTGATGAGTACCAACTCATGGTACACCCTGTTATCGCAGGAAACGGTTTGCCATTGTTTGAAAACATGAACGACAGAACTATTCTTAAACTCATAAAGACAAAAACCTTTAGTGGTGGTGCAGTGATGCTTTACTATGAACCGACAAAAAATGACTGATAACATTAAACAACACCAGTTCGGACAGGCGCAGAGCTCCAGCCCTGAGTCTTCCTTGTTACTATTCCTTTAAGTAGTATTATCTTCAAATATTCAGCAGCTGCTTGCTTGCTGCATTTTTTTCAATTAGTTCAATTTGAATAAACACCTAAAGTTTTACTCTTTTAAAAAGCATAATTATTACCAACTTCTTTTTCTTTATAACGCAGGTAAAGCTCCCCACAGGTATGCGGTACAAGGGAGTGATCTCGTCATTGCTGACGAGACCATGAAATACAAATGTCTGTACCGACAAAAATAAAATGTAAATGAATTTCATGAAGACGCTAAACAGACAAACGATATCATTAATATTTTCAACCCGCCTGTTTTTAACTACCCGGTAAGTTATCCCCTACCCAATTCTTTGTATATATCGGGTCCCAACTGCGTTTCCATCTGCGATGGCTCCATAGCCACATTTCAGGATTTGCACGGATTACTTTTTCCATATAACGGGCATAGCGCAAAGTGAGTTCTCCTTCCTCTAATGCACCGGGGTCTTCGCAGGCAACTTCTAAATAAGCATGATAATGGCCACGCTTTGGCTTTACCATATAAGTAAACAACACGGGTAAATTACCTGCTCTTGCCCCCTTTTCCGGACCTGAAACAAAAGCCGTTGGCCTGCCAAAAAAATCCATCCAGTATGCATTGTTGAGGTTGCCGGGGCTTTGGTCGCAAACAAGGCCGAGGATGTAGCGGGTATCCTTAAAGGTTTCCTTGGCTTCACTCATATTACCTGCAGCAATAAATTTATTTCCATGCCGGGTGCGTAA
>JANMVB010000663.1:0-21173 GCA_031392305.1 Ferruginibacter sp. | reverse complement strand
ATTTTCGAGCGCTATAAAAAATACTGATAATAATACCAGGCTATCTAAAATATAGGCATTGGTTGCTATGCTACCAATAACTGTAAGCCATCCGGTAAGTAAAAAACCAGCGGTAAATGACGCAGCTTGTTTTACTACCTCACCTGTTTTTGGGCAAAGTAAAAAAAATGAGGCAGCAAAAAATAAATGACTCAAACCTGTGTTAATAAACTGGTTATACCCAAGGCTGAGAAAAGAAAGAAATGTTGCAGGCTTTGCGATAAACCCAAATTGAAGTGGTAAAGTGTTTGATAAAAGAATTTGAGAAATAAGTAAAAAGATAGTGAGTAAAGCAAGGGATTTTTCTCCGTTGGTCCATTTTATTGAGATGATGGTCTTCATAAATAGTTGTTTCCCTAACACACAAACGAAAAATTATCAATATCAGATTTTATTTGCCTGTTATAGTGGTAACGCAGGGAGGTAAAGAATATTGTTCCGGAAATCTAAGTGGCAGTATAAATTGTTACCCATCTGTTATTAGCGATCTTAATGAAATCCATCAAAAAAATACTGCAAATTTAAGCCGGGCAAAAACAGGTGTGCCGGGTGTGAAATTTAATTCCGTTACAGCCGATGGTTCATCCTTTAATCTCGATTCTGTCGCAAACTGGGCTTCGTTCCATGTTGCATTCAGCAGGTTTTCAACAGCAATGCCAATCTCATATTTTGGAGCCGTATAATTTATTGAAGCATCCAGCAGGCAATAACCTTTTGCCACGATGGTATTGGTTTCATCAGCCGGCCTGTTTTTTATAAATCGATAGGTAAGCCCGCCATTAAAGCCTTTTGCAGCTTTGTAAAATAAGCCACCGGTGCTGGTAAATGAGGGCGCCAGCGGAATGTAATTTTCACCTTTTGGCATATTGGCCGCCCTGGCTTTTGTAACATTTACATTCAGGTTGGCAAAAATATTTTTACTAAACTGGTAACGTGCCACCACGTCAATGCCCTGTCTGTTGGTTTTGCCGCTGGGCTCAATATTTCCATCATCGCCAACATACACAAACTCCTGGTTTAAGTGAAGGTACCAGCCAGCAATATTGATCAGCAAATTGTTGATTGGTTTCACAATAAAACCAATATCAGTTCCATAAGCAGCTGGTAAAATTTCTTTTCCATTGTTAGCAGTTACCACTCTTGTATCATTGCTGTGAAATCCTTTGCCACTCTTTACATACAGTTGCAAAGTTGAATTAACAGTATATTGAATATTTAATTTGGGGCTTAGTATTGCTTTGCCTTGTGCAGGGTTTTGCGGGTCTGAAAGTTTATCGAAATAATCAAAATGAAGATAATCGAATCGTACACCTGCATCTATCAACCATTTACCTGTACTAAGTTGTTGCTGAATATATCCGTAGCTATTTGTTTCTTTAATATCGCCGAGTTTTGTATTGGATAAAAATTGGCGTTTCACCACACTGGCCAGCCTTGAATCTGCTGTAGCGTCATATCTGATACCTGCACCGTACAAAGATTTTAACGACCAGTTATTGAATAAATATTGTTGATGTAGTTTGGTGGTATAACCAACAATGTTCCTGCGTTCTGCCTGGTTAATTTCATCGCCGTTGATAGGGTCGTTTGCAAAAAAAGTAAAATTTGAAAACAGGCTAAATTTGGTGCGGCTGTAGTAAGCCTGGTTCTGCCACACTGTTCCATTTTTAAAAGTATGGGCCAATAACATATTGGCATTGTACCTTTCTGTATTTCCTCCTTCGGTTGGGTCAATGGAGCCAAACCGGTCAATCAAGCCACTGGCAACCGCTCTTTCAGGTACCTGGCCCGAGGCATCCCATTTGCTTTTAAACATAGAGGCAGCCGCAGTTAACTGCGTATGATCCGTAATGGCAAGATTGTATTTACCAAAAAAATTAAGCCGATTAAAATACTGTTTGTTGATGGTAGGGCCATTGGTATAATAATAATCGCCGGCGATGTAAGCACTTTGTTTGTCCTTATTTTTTTTCAATAAATCAACCATCGCCAAAGTTCTGAAATTGCTATATCGCCCAGCTTCTACCTGTATCCTGCTAGCCGGTAAATTGTTGTAAGTAGAAAAAGCAACATAACCAGCGGTATTAAAATTACCATGCGTTGTGTAATACGGGCCTGCACCAAAATCAATATTATTAATTGTTTCGGGTATTATAAAATGAGCATCTGCATAGCCTTGCCCATGCGCATGGCTAACCATATTTACAGGAAGCCCATCTACACTTACTTCCACATCAGTACCATGGTCCACATCAAAGCCACGTAAAAATATTTGTTCAGCTTTACCACCTCCTGCATGTTGGGCAATAAATAAGCCCGGTACCAGCCGCAACAATTCCTGTGTATTTCTTACGGGGTTAAGGGCGAGGTCAATTTTTGTAAGTGTATTAAATTTGGTAACAGCATTGCTTTGTAACACCACTACATCTTTTAAATTTACCACCTCCTGGTGCAATTCAATCCTTGTATTTTCCCTGGCTTCCGCTTGTATATTCACTGCTTTATATCCAAGATATGATACCAGTAATTTTGTTGGGTTGGTAAACACTTTCAGGGTAAAATTTCCCCCTTCATCCGCAAGTGTGTTGATGGTTACATTGCTACTATCTGCAACAAAAGCGTAGGCCAAAGGCTGGCGGCTAACTGCATCTATTACTTTTCCTTTTACAATTGTTTGCGCTTTAATTGATGGCAATATGGAGAAAGTAAAAAGAAGAAAAGTAACAACTAAATTGGTATAATTAAATTTCATTTTACCCGGGAATTATTTAGTACAAAGCATGGCAACCTCGGCCATGGCTGTACCATTTTATGAGTTAATTGCATTTAAATGAAACCAGTTTTTTGTCCAGACTAAGAAGCTTTGTGGTACATCGTTGTGTCACTCACTTGTGCCGCAAACCTATTTGCAACTTTAATTGCGTGATAGGTTGGATGCAGGTGTTACTCATTTTTTGGTAAGTATACTTATACCCACAAAGAAATAGTTGCTGATAAAATCAACCGAAAAAAAACAGGAAAATGTTAGGAGAGAAAAAAAATAGGGGGACGAAAATCTTCCTGCAGTGAAATGAATGGAAGGTAGGGAGAAAGTAAACTGACATGAGGCTGCGAAAATGCAGGAATGAAAAGGTTTGAAAAAACATGGAGCATTACATGCTCATTTTGGTTGTCAGCTTTTTTGGTAAGATTGTTACTTGTGCTGTCTTCATGTGTAATATCTTTTGCTGCTTCTATATATTCATGGTGTACGTGATACTTACCATCTTCATAATGAACGGTAGCAATATGTTCAGAATAGTTAAGGAGGTGGGCAAAGCCGTCTGCCAGGGTGGGCATTACGGGTTTTATCATGATGGTGGCATAAATGAAAATCAATAAATATGGTAGAATTGTTTTCATTACAGTTTTATAAAAGCCAGTAATTATTTGTGAATGCAAGTTATTTTAACATACGGTTTCAATTTGAAATTGGATTTATGATTTTATTACTATTCTAAATTAACGAATATTTGGTTCAAGGTGGCTAACATAAAATGTGGGAAAAGATCCACATAGGTATGCGGCACAAGTGAGTGACACAACGATGTTGACCAATGCTTCGTGGTTCGGACAATAACAATTATAATGAATTTGTAGCTTACTTATTTAATAAGAAAACAGGAAATTGTTTCATGTGGTTACAATGCATTTTTAGCAAGTTGTTTTTCAACCCGGGATGCAAGGAGGATACTTATCCAATATAAAAATAACAATGGGATGGCGACAAGGAACTGGCTCGTCCAATCGGGTGAAGGAGTGATGATGGCCGAGACTACGAGTATAATTACGAACGCAAATTTGAAATATTTACGCAGCAGTGTGCCTGTAACGATGCCAATTTTTGCAAGTACAAAACAAAATAATGGCAACTCGAAGGCAATGCCGCAACCTAGTATGAGGTTTGTGAGGGTTTCAATATAATCTTCAAGTGCAGGCCGGTACTGTATCATGCCTGATGTGCCCAATGTAAAAGCTGCCAGGAAATTAAATGTAAACGGTGCCAGTAAATAATATCCGAAAAGCCCGCCGGTAAAGAACAGGAGGGAGAGCCAGAAAATGCTTCCCCTGGAATATCGTTTTTCTTTAGCGGAAAGTGCTGGTTTAATAAAGCGCCAGAGCTCCCACAAAATATACGGTAATGCTGCAATCAGTCCACCAATCATGGCGATGCTGATGGCTGAAGTAAATGTGCCATTAACGGTGGTAACCTGCAAATCGATCCTTATTGGGGGCATGCAAAAAGCATTGCCTAAATGGAGCCATTCACCAAACCTACATAACGCTCCGTAGCTATAAAAATTTTCCCTGGTGGGGGCAAGAATTATATTGTCGTACACCGCATCTATGTAAACAAATATCAATACTACAAAAGCCAGCCAGGCTACAATACTACGAATGAGGTGCCAGCGAAATTCCTCTACATGCTCAAAAAAAGACATGGGCCCTTTTTCTTCTTTAGCCCTGCCACTGATGCGCTTTAAAAAATATTTTCTGCTGGCGGGTGCTTCTGTCAAAATGCTGATTTAGGGTGTGTTTTAATTTATTAAAGCTGAGGTGGATGATCGGATATAAATTAACTATGACAGCAATATTTACCCGAATCTTTTGTATGAAGCAATATAAAAAGATAAAAATTTATAATGATATTATGAAGCTGGTTCAGCTTTTGGCTTTGCTTTCATCCCTTCTTCAATTTCGTTTTTTGCTGTATTTTTTGCATCATTAAAATCACGTACACCTTTACCGAGGCCACGCATTAATTCAGGAATTTTTTTACCTCCAAATAATAACACAACTGCCAGCAATATAAAGATCCACTCAGTACCACCGGGCATCATCAGAAATATTTGTAAAAGAGAATTTAATAAAATCATAAAAATATTTTTGTAGTTACCATTCAATAATTATTATGCTATTGAAAATAACCTGGGTGTAGAATTATTTTAAATCAATAATCGGTAAAAAGAATGGCCATGCATTGCTACATAGCCATCCTGTTTTAACAAAAATTATGGTTTAAAGAAAGGTGCAACAATTGCAGCTACCTGATCTTTAGTTAATATTTCGTCGAATGCTTCTGAAGCTGCTGCTGCACTTACAGTAGTACCACCGATATTCACGATGTTAACACCTGCTTGGGTAGTAACTTCTTCACCATCATAACTCGCCTGAACCACAGCACCTATACCAGAATCTTTTCCGGTAATCCATGGCTTTACATTTGCGCCACGTGCTTTACGCATCTGGCGAACATGAGACGCATGCCTTGCTTCCACAGAGTGAATGTTAAGGGCCGCTGTAAGGATATCGTTATTGGCCATCAGGTTACCTGCCTGTCCTTTGTAGGCTCTTACACCAGTGTCTTCAAAGGTTTGCGCTACAGCTAAAAAGGTATCGTAATTTGAAAATACATCTGCAAATGTGCCCATTGCTGTAAAATCGAAGTTGGCAGCAGTAAAGGTAACTGGCGTAGCCCCCAATGCAGTAATTGCTGTGCGTAAAAAAGTTACGTGAGCGTTTTCATGATCACGTATAGTTGTTAAAGCACCAACTCCCGGACCTGCAGGAATAAGGCCTGCAGTGCCAACACCTTTGATGTAAAAATTTGCTTCAAGGTATTCAAGCGTAAGGGCAAAATTTAGGGTATCGTCAATTAAGCCGGTTACACCACTGCCTTTACCGTATGCTTTTTTAAACATAGAGCCTAAAGCAATTGGTAAAGCCGCCAATGCAACCTTACCTGAAAAACTTGCAAAATTTTTCATTGCGTTCCTTCTTCCATTAAGCCTGTCATAAACTTCCGGATCTACCTTTTCGATTTCGTTGATTATATTTTGAATGTTCATAAAAATTAGAATTTAAGAATTAGGTAAATTGCTTGCGTTTAATTTAGTTTTTACAAATGGAGCTGCCAGGGTAAGTACCTCGTTTGGTGTACGTGCCATGTCAAGTCCGTTCATGTCGATAGCAGTATTATCAGCAAAGCTTCCGTTGCTAATCAGGTCCCTTATATAAGCAGCATGCCTTGCTTCTACTGAAACAATTTTGCCTGCAAGTACAAGGTAATCAGGGTTGGTAATGAGCTTACCTGCTCCATTATACGCAGTAACTCCAAGGTCTTCAAAAGTTTTTGCTGCAGCTAATACACTATCCCTGCTTGTAAAATTGATGGAAGAAAAATCGAGTTCCAATGCGGGGATTGCGCTACCCGCAAGTGCAGCTTTAAAAAACTCCCTGTGTGCAATTTCATGGTCCCTGATGTCTCCGAGTAAAGCGCTTTCACTTGCAGAAATTCCACTGTATGGAGCTTCAAAAATTTTGGTGTAAAAAGCGGCTTCGATTTGTTCCAGTGCATAAGCATAGTTTAATATACCTATGTCATCCTTCCCAAGATCTACTCCATTGTCATTGTTGTTGTCATCTTTTGAGCAGGCTGCAGCGGTAACAAGTAAAGCAGAAGCACCTCCAATATAACCCAGGAAATTTCTTCTCGAAAGGGATTGGATTCTGCCACCTGATACTGCCAAAAGATCTTTTTCAGATGAATTTTTTGTTGGCATAACGAATTGAATTTTGTTGTGAAAAAAGAATTGATTGTTTGTAAAAAAGTTGTTGAACTGTGTGCAGGTACGAGATATTACTATCAGTGGTTTTAAGAAATTTTTGTTTTGCAAACATTAATTTTTAATAACCAATTCATTGTCTATAAATTTGCAAACGGGTATTTTTTTTCACACTTTTCAAAAATAATTATCATGCCAAAGTGGTTAGTTAAATCAGAACCTTTTAAATATAGTTGGGATCAATTTGTAAAAGACAAACAAACATTTTGGGATGGCGTAAGAAATTATTCAGCAAGGATACACTTGCGTGCAATGAAAAAGGGAGACGAGGTATTTTTCTATCATAGCAACGAAGGTGTTGAAATTGTAGGAGTGGCAAAAGTTTCAAAGGAAGCCTACCAGGATCCTACAACAGAGGATGAAGCATGGGTGGTGGTAGATTTAAAGCCTGTTAAAAAACTAAAGAAGCCTGTTACGCTTGTACAGGTAAAAGCGGATAGCCGTTTAAGTGAGATGGCACTCGTTCGCCTCGGCAGGCTGTCTGTGCAGCCTGTTACTGACGAAGAGTGGAAGATAGTAATGGAAATGGCAGGGGAGAAGTAAATGGATAATTAAAGTAAATAAAGTATGTAAAGTAAATAAAGTATGTAAGTAATTACGGTGTACAAAGTAAATAAACTACTTTCTTTTTTGTTATATGTTGACGAACATTTGTATTTCATGGGATCATCGTTGTGTCACTCCCTTGTACTACAATACCAATGTGGAACTTTGCCCACAATATAATTGAGCCTGGCATTTTTTGCTACTGTTGTTCTTTCACTTTCTCTTAATAGTTCTGTTCAAAATTTTACGGACAATTTTAATAAAGTTCCCAATAATTTAAAATCAACTTTTATTGTTTTTCCTTTAACAATTTCATCCGGTTTCTTTTATTGTGAAATTTGTATCAATGAGCATCTAATAACGCTAAACTCATTGTTATGAACCCTAAACTGTTTTACACCGTTTTATTATCTTTCTCCATTTTAATTTCCTGTAATCATTCAGCAAAGCAGGAAGTTTCGCTGGATACCACCTTAGCACAACTGCCATTGAATGAATCGCAAGGGCAGGATGATAAAAATGAATTACTGCAATTGCCTGCTGGTGATTCAAAAAAGCTTAAAAGGGATACTGGCTCTTTACAAATTCAGCAGCAGCCTTTCACATATATTGACTGGAACAAAAAAATTATTAAAACTGCTACTGTAAATCTTGAAGTAAAGGATTTTAAAAAATACAATGAATCCATACATACTACTATCAGGCAATTTGGTGGCTACATTGCACAGGAAGAACAAAACTTTACCGGTCAAAAGTCAGAAACCATTCTTTCGATTAAAGTGCCTGTTCAGCAGTTTGAAGTAATGATGAATGAGTTATCTGCCTCAGACGTAAAAGTTATAGACAGAAAAATTGCAAGCCAGGATGTTACCGGAGAAGTGATTGATACTAAATCAAGGCTGGAGGCTAAAAGGCAGGTTCGCTTAAAATATCTTGACTTTTTAAAAGAATCAAAAAACATGGAAGATGTACTAAAAGTACAAAATGAAATCAATGGTATCCAGGAAGATATTGAAGCCGCTGCAGGTAGAGTAGATTATCTCTCTCACCAGGCTGCTTATAGTACCATTAACCTTACTTTTTATCAGCCGGTTAATGGGTATCAGCCAGAAACTACTGATCCTACATTTTTAACCCGGGTTTCCAAAGCTTTCAAAGTGGGTGCAGAATGGATCGCCGACTTATTGATAGCGTTACTTTCCGTTTGGCCATTGATACTAATCATTACCGGATGTATCCTTATTTTTAAAGCAAAGATTTCTTTAAAAGTAAATTCGCAGAAATCGTAAGTTTGGGAAATGGAAAAAAAGCATATAGTAGTTTTAACCGGTGCAGGTATAAGTGCAGAAAGTGGATTAAAAACCTTTCGGGATAGTGATGGATTGTGGAATGGATATGATGTGTACGCAGTAGCTTCACCTGGTGGCTGGAAGAAAGATCCTAAATTAGTTTTAGATTTTTACAACGACAGAAGGCGTGACGTAGCCGCCGCTCAGCCCAATGCGGCACATATTGGTTTAGCCGAAATGGAAAATGATTTTGATGTTACCATCATCACCCAAAATATTGATGATTTACATGAGCGTGCCGGTTCAACCAAAGTGCTTCATTTGCATGGTGAAATATTCTTAATGAGAAGTGTTACAGATACTTCAAAAGTTTACGAAATCAGGATAGATATACAACTCGGCGATCTTGCGCCGGACGGAACTCAACTACGTCCTCATATTGTTTGGTTTGAAGAAGAAGTACCGATGATAGAAAAGGCAGTAAGGTTAATGAATGATTGTGATTATTTTGTTGTGGTAGGTACTTCGTTACAAGTTTACCCGGCAGCGTCCCTTTTGCAGTATGCACCGCCGTTTCTTCCGAAATTCATTATTGATAAGAAAATTCCTGTAATAGAAAATAACCCAAATATTACTTTTATAGAAAAACCTGCAACGGAAGGTGTGGCAACTTTGCGAAAACTTTTAAAGGGCTAAAACAAATGCTTTTCAATAAAGGCATTTGAATTTAGTACGGGTATAGAAGAAAAATAAAAATCGTTTATATCTTCCGTAATAATAACATCGCACTTACTCTTTATGGCCGAATAGTATTCAATGCCGTCTTCAAAATCATTTACCTGTTTATTTTGCAAAGAGAGCAATACTTCATTTTTACCCACTTCTGTTATGGAGAGTTTGCGGGAAAGCAATTCCATTTTTGTTTTTGCCATCAGCGTGCCACATTTTTTTTCGGCAAAATAAAAGGCAATTGCAAGGCAAATGGGAGAAGTAAATACAGTGAATTTTTTATTGTCTGCTAAACTTAAAATGCGGGCAGAATAAGTAAAAAGAGGATATTCTTTATTGAGTACCGATACTATTATATTAGCATCTAAAAATATCCTCATTTTTTAGATTTAAAATATTCACTTTTTAATTCTTTGCTTTTGCGTGGCTTTGTTTGATATTCTACCTCGCCTTCGCCAACCATATTTACCCAATCAGCAATGGGCAAGTCTTCTAAAGACTGGTAACTTTTGCTGGTAACCTTGTTTAATAAAAATTCCGTAAGGCGGGATAGGCTTATATTATTATCCTCGGCATAACGTTTGGCTTTATTTATAACCGACTCATCAAAGCTTAAAGTGATTTTAGTATCCATACAAATATATTTATACGACAAAGATAAAAATTCTATACGTACAAAAAAAATTAAAATCGCCTTTCCTCAAAACGAACTCCCTGTTTTTCCAGTTCTTTTAAAACTGGATTATAAATTTCCGGTAAGGTGGGTATTTGAACCCCGGTAACCTGAATGGTTTTATTCAAAATTAATTTTGCTGCAATACCCAAGGGAAGGCCTACCGTTTTTGCCATTGCTGTACGTAAATTATCTTCACCTTTTACCACAAGGGAACTTTCAACTTTTTGTATTTTTCCTTCCTTTAAGTATTCAATTTCGTGAAACATTACAATCATATCTTTATCTATTGGCTGCATTGCAAGTTTTGTTTCTAAAAGATATTGTAAAATATCTGCTGAAGTGTTAGCGGTTTGGGGCACCAATTCTTCCTCAAACAAACCGAGAAAATCAAGCATTTCTTTATTCGAGTTATTTAGCAGTAAAATTATGGATGCTGACCAAGTTTTAAACGTCAATCCAGCCGGAAGTATTTTTACAATATCATCGGTTAAGCCTCCCTTCACAATCGCATCCCAACCTATACAAAAAGATGGATGTCGTAAAGTTGTTCTTAAAAATGTTTTTACATTTTCCATCTTGTAAATTGGCAAATAACTGAGTGAATCCCTGTTAGGATAAATTGCTAACTGACCAAGTCCGCTAATATTTACCTGGGTACATTCATTGAATAATTCCTGATATTCTTTGTGATAAATTTTATTGTTGACTTTATATTCTGCACCTGATTTACCAGCTAATACAATATTGCGTGGGTTCCAGCTAATTTTATAATGCCAGGGATTATTATCACTTTCGGGTGCTACAAGCCCACCGCAATGACTTTTAAATGATATAACTGTTCCGCCCTTAAGATGGGTATCATCTAATATTTTCATTGCACTCATGTGATCTATACCGGGGTCAAGTCCCATTTCGCAAAGGAATAGGAGGCCCTTATTGCCAATTTCATGCTGGAGATTTTTGATTGAGTTGTCAAGGTACGAGGCTGTTAATAAATTTTTACCAAACGCAAGGCAATCTTTCGCTATTAAAAAATGAAGTGCCGGAGGCATCATAGAAATTACAATGGATGCCTGCTGAATAAGCAGGCCACGCTGGATATCATCAGTGATATCAATCTGTATAGCTTCAACAATTGGGGCATTTTTTGTTTTGACAAATATTTGCTCCCTGTTTGCATCTGCAATTATTACCGTCCAATTATTGGGTATTGCTTCTTCTATAAGATAATCAATTAAAACAGTTGCAGATTTTCCGGCGCCGAACAATAATATCTTATTCAAGGTGTATAGTTTATTGTGGCAAGTTA
The DNA here is from genome assembly GCA_031392305.1 of Ferruginibacter sp. Classification (GTDB taxonomy): domain Bacteria; phylum Bacteroidota; class Bacteroidia; order Chitinophagales; family Chitinophagaceae; genus Ferruginibacter. Next base: position 9,920 of record JANMVB010000663.1, on the reverse strand, counting down.
TATTATACTACGCAAGGAGTGAAACAGTGAATTTAATTTTCTGATAATTTTTAAAATTTGGAATTAGGCTTTTTATTCGAGGCCATAGCAGTATTAGTTTGCGAAGTAAATGCTTAACCTCATTAAAATTTTTGCTATTTTAATTAAAAACGCAATTAAAGATCCACATTGGTATGCGGTAAAAGGGAGTGACAGAACTGTAAGTGTTTACTAATTCGGTAATGGAATTTAAAGATTAACATCACTTTAAAATCCATTACATGAACAAGACAGCATTTGGGGATACAACTTTAGAGCGTGAGCGGATCAAATATTATCTGGCTTCCATTGTTGATTATGAGTTAATAAAAGCTAAGCAACATCCGGTTTATAAATATGTAAAGCATTGGGGCATTGCAAAAGAGTTATGCATAAAAGCATTTCACAAGTATTATAACCGTTATAAAGCAGGCTTATTTGATGAGTCGTTATTATTACTAGGGCATCGGGGTTCTAAGTATAAAACGAATCTTCCCATGAAGTTCATTGAGAATAAAGTAGTGGTTTTACGGCAAAAAGGGTTGAACCGCTATGAAATATCAGCGATTCTTCGACCCCAATTAGGTAACTTGTCACCTTTTACATCTGGCGTTTATAATATTTCCAAGCTTTATAAATTGAACGTTTTTAAACGACCACAGAAGGAAGAAAAGCAAAAAATTATAAAAGAGAGAATGGGAGAAATGGGTCATATTGATGTGCATTACCTGAATCGTTACATCATCAATGATACAGTAGCGAAACGCTACCTGGTGGCTATTCAGGACGAGACATAACATGGGCGGAAGTTATAGAGGACACCAAATCCCTGACGGTAATGTTTGGCGCCATTAAATGCTTTAATGCCCTTCGTCAATATTATGGAATCAGCTTTGAAGAAGTATTAAGTGATAATGGAAGCGAGTTTGGAAATTAGTTATTAAAAAGAAAGATCATCATCCGTTTGAAAGGTTGCTTATAGAGATGGGAGTAAAGCATCGTTACACACGTCCCTATCGTCCTCAAACAAATGGTAAAATTGAACGTTTTTGGAGAAGCATGGAAGAAGATCTGTTGATTGAAACGGATTTTAAGGATACGGCAGATTTGAAAAAGGAGCTGGTGGAGTATCTGTACTATTACAACAATGAGCGACCACATCAAGGAATTCAGGGAAAAAAGCCAATAGAAATGATACAGAAAAAAGTTGAGGGGGAGGGGAAGAAGAAAAACCATTACCGAATTAGTTAACTTTTATCGTTGTGTCACTCCCTTTTACCGCATACCATTGGGCATCTTTAATTGCGTTATAAAATAAAAAACAGATTGATTTTTAAGATTAGCAGGAAAAATACATTCATTGTTTTTACTCTTCAGGTAGTATGTTCAATATGACCTTGCGATGCAGAATTTGATTTATTTTTTGATACAGCGATATGGAATATTCTTTCAATAAAAAGAGGCTCCTTGAATAAGAAGCCTCCTATTGGTTGTACATCATTATAATAAAATTCTTAAAATAATTGATTGCATCAACGGATTTTAAAACGGAATAGTTGTTAAGTATTTTCGTAAGCGTCCTTTTTGAAAAAGACTTTATACTTCATACATTTTAATGTTCGCAGGTTGACTGGATATTAAATTCTTTCTTGTAAGAAGTGCCACACCATCATTACCATGCGGATAGTTAAAATCACATGTTTTTATACAGCTTAATTATTATTTTGTTTCCTATCTAATTTCAAATCTTTGCCAGTAATATTTAAAACCAAAAGTTAAGATTAAAAAAACTAGCTTTTTTTCTGGATATTATTTTCGGTTGTTGAATGAAAGTAAGTTCATCTGTTTTTTGAACTAAAATTTGAGGAATAAAAGGCTTTTTTATAAATTCTGCCACACCCAGTTGCTTATAATCCGGTTCAAGATTTACCACACTTGAATGAGCCAGTACCATAACCGAAATATCTTTTAATAAATTGCTTGATTTAATATGCTGGATCAATTGATAACTATCCGCGTTATCTAAAACTATACTAACAATGATTAAGTCAAAAGCTTTATTTGAAAATAGCTCCTGCATTGCGTAATAACTGTTTGTAACCTGTACTGTTTCGTAATTCTTTTCTAATAGGGTGGCAATTAGAAAAGAAATTGCCTGGTTTTTATCAACCAATAAAATTTTCTTTTTCATAAATGAGATGAGTCTTGTGATTTACTAATATTGATTAATAGATACGCTAAAGACTAATCATAAGATTGCTGGAATTACAAATAATAGGTTTATACAATGGATATGGATAAATTAAAATCCATTCTGTATAACAAGGAAAATCGTGTAAAATATAAAACAAAAAATACTTGCCGGGGGAAGCTTATGTTTTATAAAGGTTAGTCAGAGATTTAACATTCAAGGAAAATGTTATGGTACTGTAAAGATAGGGTTCCTTTTGGATTTAAAAAATTTTTCGAAATAAAAATTCCAGAAAAAATTATGAGCTATAATAATTTTTAAAAAACAATGAGATTCTCTTCTACCCTAAGCAAATAAATGTAACTGCCAAACAAAATAATAAATGGTGTAAAGTAATAATAATTTGATAAGTTTCTTTACATCAGTAGTACAAGTATAGCTTGCAGAATTTGAATTGGTTATTTAAAAATAAATATCTGCATCAAGTTGAAAAATAATACAATTAAATTTTCATTTCATTGTATGCATTTATCAACCCGTTTGTTGATGAATCATGAGAGCTGACCTGATCACCTGCACCCAGTTCGGAAAAAATCTTTTTGGCTAATACTTTTCCAAGTTCTACACCAAATTGATCAAAGCTAAATATATTCCATATAACTCCCTGGGTAAATATTTTATGTTCATATAAAGCAATTAGTTCGCCCAAAGCAAAAGGTGTAACCTGTTTTAATAAAAAGGAATTTGTTGGGCGGTTTCCTTTAAATACCCTAAATGGATCATCATGGTTTGCACCATTCATTAATGCTTCAGTTTGTGCAAAAAAATTACTCATTAAAATGGAATGGTGCTCACCAACAGGGTTATGCGATATCGCAGGTGCTATAAAATCACAAGGTATTACTTGTGTGCCCTGGTGTATCAGTTGATAGAATGCATGTTGGCCATTTGTGCCAGGTTCGCCCCAAATAACAGGGCCAGTAGAATAATTAACTGGCGAACCATTCCGGTCAATATATTTACCATTACTTTCCATATTTCCTTGTTGAAAATAGGCAGCAAAGCGGTGCATATATTGATCATAAGGTAGTATTGCTTCTGTATCAGTTCCAAAAAAATTGGAATACCATATCCCTATAATTGCCATCACTACCGGAATATTTTTATCAAATTCAGTTTCCCTGAAATGATTGTCCGCAGCGTGTGCACCTTTTAATAAACTTTCAAAATTATTATACCCTATAGTAAGTGCAATAGATAAGCCAATGGCGCTCCATAAACTATATCTTCCACCTACCCAATCCCAAAACACAAACATGTTTTCAGCTGCAATCCCAAAATCTACTACGGCAGTCTCATTAGTACTAAGTGCCACAAAATGTTTTGCTATATACTTTTCTTCTTGTGCAGTAGTTAAAAACCAGGCCCTGGCAGTATGTGCATTAGCCATTGTTTCCTGTGTTGTAAAAGTCTTGGATGCAATTAAAAATAATGTTTCTTCCGGGTTTACTTTTTTTAATGTCTCTGCAATATGGGTTCCATCTACATTACTTACAAAATAGGTTGTTATACCATCTGCAAAATAAGGTTTTAATGCTTCTGTAACCATTACCGGCCCAAGGTCACTTCCTCCGATTCCTATATTTACTACATACTTTATTTTTTTTGAAGAATACCCCCTCCATTCCCCGCTATGTACTTTGTTGCAAAATACTTCCATCTGGTTCAATACTGATTTAACCTCAGGCATAATATCATTGCCATCTACAAATATTGGATTACCTGAAAAGTTTCTCAAGGCTGTATGTAAAACGGCACGGCCTTCGGTTTCATTAATTTTAGTTCCTTCAAACATTGCTTTAATTGCTTTAGGCAATTCACATTCATTGGCAAGTTGTAGTAATAAACCCAGGGTTTTTTCTGTAATAATATTTTTTGAATAATCAAAAATTATATTATCCCACTTTAGTGAAAATTGATTGTACCTGTTGTTATTGGATAAAAACAATTCCTTCATCTGTACCATTTTCATTTCATCGTAGTGATCTGACAACTGCTGCCAGGCGTGAGTTGACGTAGGGTTTACTTTTGGAAACATAATGTTGGTAATTTTTAATTTTATGGAAATGGGTTGATGATTTCTTTTTTAGAAGTGGCACCAGTGATTTGTTTACTTGGAAGAAAAGAACAGGAACTCAAAAATGGTATAAGCATTGATGAACTGATACACTAATAAACTTTTAAAAATGAATTGATTTTTACAATTTTAATGGCAACAAATTAAATTGCCTTTATAATTGAAACTAAATTCATCACCATTTCATCAGATATATCTAAGTGTGTTACCATCCGTACTTGCGTTGGTGAAATGGGTATAACCAATATCTCAAACTTTGCAAGTTCTTCTGTAAAACTCCTGGCTGTAAATTTTTCTATTAATTCAAAAATAAGAATATTGGTTTCAACAGGCATTATCTTACCGGTATAATTTTTTTCTATTAAAGCTTCTGCAATTTTTTTTGCATGAAGATGGTCTTCTTCAAGCCTGGTGATATTATTTTCCAGCGCATAAATACCTGCAGCGGCAAGGTATCCGGCTTGCCGCATACCACCTCCAAAAACTTTTCTTATCCTTCTTGCTTTTTGAATGAGATCTTTATTTCCAACAAGTAAACTGCCAACCGGTGCTCCAAGTCCTTTACTCAGGCAAACAGAAATACTGTCGAATAAACTTCCAAATTCTTTGGGTGTTGAACCACTTGAGACTAATGCATTCCAGAGCCTGGCACCATCTAAATGAAGTTTTAAATTATGTTGCAAACAAACTTCTTTGATTTGCTCAATTTCATTAAATTCATAACAACTGCCACCACCTCTGTTGGCGGTATTTTCCAGACTAACAAGGGAAGTTTTAGCTTTGTGGATATCATGAGAATTGATAGATTCAATTACTTGTTGAGCATTGATCCTCCCCCTGTCACCTTCAATTGCCCTTACCTGGCAACCGCTGTTAAATGCAATACCGCCGCCTTCGTAAATATAAACATGGCTCAATCTTTCACATATAACTTCTTCGCCGGGTTGTGTATGACACTTTATAGCAATTTGGTTAGTCATGGTACCACTTGGGCAAAATACTGCTGCATCCATACCAAATAATTCCGCTGTCATTGCTTCTAACCTATTAACCGACGGATCTTCACCAAAAACATCATCGCCAACTTCAGCCCTAAACATTGCTTCCAGCATTTCGGCGGTTGGTTTTGTAAAAGTATCTGAACGGAGATCTGTTATCATTTAACAAATATAGCTGGAAAAGGAAAATGATTTCAGCACCAACATTATTTTTGTACCATGCTTTTATATTTTTTGTCCAGGCAACTGAGCCTTGAATAAGCATCGTTGCATCGCCCTCTTGTACTTTTGAATATATGGCAGCGCTTTCAAATTACGTTCTTATCCCCTTCGGGATTGGGGCCTTTAATTTATAAGAAAGGGTAAGGAGTTCTTAATTTTATGACATTCTTTTTGAGAGTAAGACTAAAAATAAGTTTATATTCTACAAAGAGGTTTTGGAGATGGCACAGTGCATAAAGTTTACACCTTATTAAAAGGTTGTAAACTTTATGGCAGTAGTTAAGAAAAGTACCACATTGCTGAAAATGTACAAGAGGGCGATGCAACAATGTTCCTTATTGTTTCACTGCCCGGACAAAAGATTTTTAAAAGCAATTATTAAATAACCTTCCTGCAATGGCCCTTACACTTTAATAAATTGCCTGAGTAGCATCACAGTGCCCTTGTTGGAAAAGTTTATACCTTATAAAAAAGGTGTAAACTTTATGGTAGTTATTATTAAAAAAAACTGCCTGTAATGGCCCTTACTTTTTAATGATTTATCTCAGCAACATCACCGTTCCTTTTAGTACGAAACTTCCGCCGGAAGGGCATTCCATTTCTGCAAAATAAGTGTAAGCACCGGCTGGTAAAGGGTCGCCTTTTAATCTGCCATCCCAGGCGGTGGAGCGGTCGCTGGCAATAAAATTATTGCGCTCATACACCGGCTTGCCCCAGCGGCTGTAAATGATTAAATGCTTTACGAGGGAGATACCTTTTATACTGAATACATCATTGGTGCCATCATCATTTGGTGAAAATGCTGTGGGTATAAATACCCGGTTTGACTGGCATTGTAATTTTAAGGCCACATCTGCAGAAGCCGTACAACCATCCCTGTTAGTTACTTTTAAATTGTAATTAATTATTGCCAGTGGCGTACTTACCGGCGCTGGGCAATTGGTGCAAGTGAGGTAATCAGCGGGTGTCCATACCCATTGTATTACATCATTACTGTAGGTGCTTTGTATTTGAATGGGTGTGCCTAAAAGTACATCTGGTATTGCTGCAATACTTACGGTGGGCAGCGGCAATACTTTTATTGAAACTGTTGCTGTGTCTGTAAAGCAGTTGTATATATCACTTCCGGTAAGGGTGTAAATAGTGGTAGTTAGCGGGCTGGCAATTGGGTTGGGTATGGCAGTACTGCTGAGCCCGTTTGTGTTTAATACCCATTTGTATTGATCGGTGCCGGATGCATTTATTGATGCGGATGCCCCGAGGCATATTGCAGTATCTGCTGATAATTTTAATACTTGTTTTTGTACAACGGTTACCTGCACATTGCCTGTGCCGGTGCAGCCAATATCGTCTTTTGCTGTTACATAATAGGTGATGGTACTAACAGGATTTGCAGTTGGCGATGCAGCCTGCAAATTGCTTAAACCATTTGCTGGTGCCCATGTATAGGTAACGCCACCTGATGCGGTTAACACAGCGGGCTGGCCTCGGCAAATGCGTGGTGCCGCAGGTGTAATGGTTACCACCGGGTTGTTGCGGATATTTATTGAATCATTTAATGATGAAAATGTATTGCAACCATTTGTATCAGTCAGCATCAGGGATGGTTTAAATATCCCGGCTGTATTGTACTGGTGACTGATGCTTGTATTGCTGTTGGCGGATAAATTACCATCGCCAAAATCCCAGGTAAATAGAGAAGCATTTGTTATGATAGCTTTTAATGTAACCACCTGGCCAATACAACCAAATTTTTTATCAACCTGTAAACTTGCAGATGATTGTTTTATAATTACAGAATCAAAGTAGGTGCCTGTTAAACCTCCGGGCCCATAAACATATAGTTTGATAATATACTTACCGGGCTTTTCGTAAATATGCGCCGGGTAGTTAAGATTGTCTGCAGTGTTGCCATCTCCAAAATCCCATTTTACGCTGGTATAGTTAATGGAGTTATTGTTAAACCTTACCAGCACAGGTGGGCAACTGTTAGCTGTAAGAAATGTACTGCTTAAAGAAAATGCAGGGGCAAAATTATTTACGTTGATTATCTGCGAAGTAGTATCCGCACAATTTGTAACCGGGTTAGTGGCAATAAGCGTAACATTATATTGGCCGGGTAAGGGATACGTGTGTGTGGTTGAATAATCTGTTGAGGAAGTGCCATCACCAAATGTCCATTTGTACTCAGTATTATAACTGTTGTAATTATTTGTATAGTTATAAAAATATACCGGCAGCGTAATAAAGGTATTGTTTGCAGAAGCATTGAAAGCTGCTTTGGGGCCATTTACAGTTACATACTGGTATTGCGAATTTGAACTGGTAGTGCATCCACTGGTATCCGTAATAGTGAGGCTAACATTATATCCACCGGGATTTGCATAAATATGATTTACAATACCACCCTGGTTAAAAGTTTGAATAATGCCATCTCCAAAATTCCATTGCCAGGATATTATTTTTGAATTTGTTTTGGACGTGTCCTTAAATACCACCGGGAGTTTAAAACAAATATCATTGGTTAAAATTTGAAAACCCGCTGCCGAACCTTTTACCGTGAGTGGAATAAAATTGGTTGTATCAGCACATCCAAATCCAATTGACCGGATGATTGTTCTTACGCCGGTTTTATTTTTATCAAATGATTGTAAGCTTGCGTTAAAAGTAGTGCCCCAATAATAATACGAATAATTGATGGCCCCGTTGTAAGCATCAAGATCATTATACTCTGCTTTTTCGAAGTAGTAAAAATGATTGTTACCACTATACGGCCAGGGATTATTTTGCAGGTTATTGATAGTAATCTGTATCTGCCCGTTGGTACATACATTGCCTGAGGTACCTGTTAGTAAAGGGTTTTGCTTAAGTAAAACATATACTATGGTAGAGTCACTTACGGTACATTGCCCGTTGGTAGTTGTGAGTAAAACTTTATAAGTTCCGGTGGCAGTATAGTTATGTGTTACAATGGGGCTATCAACATTTAACATCCTGCTGGTGCCATCACCAAAATCCCATTTCCAGGAGAGTGCCTTTTTTGAATCCTGGTAAAATGTTACCGTGCCACGGTTTCCATCGCAGGTATTTAAAGCCTGCAAAATTTTTGGAAAGGGCGGTAATACTTTAATGTAATTTGTTTTTGTAATTGTGTCAGCGCAATAAGCCCCGTTATGTACAATTAATGAAACTGTATAAACACTATCATGATAATATTGGTGCATTACAGTACCGCCATTGTAATTATAGTAATTTGAATTATCTCCAAAATCCCATAAATAATAATTGCCTGCACCCTGGTTGGTGGCTGTAAAATACATGGGTGTATTACCACAAATGGTAGTAGCAGAAGCGGTGAAATTGGCTACCGGTTTTGTGTACACGGTTACATACCCGTAAGAGACTGTGCCGGTACAACCGGCTAAAGTTTTATAAGTAAGCGTAATTGTATAACTGCCGGGATTGCTGAATAAATGTGTTGGTTTAGATAATGTGGAAGAAGAGCCATCGCCAAAGTACCAGCTATAATTAATAAGTGAATCGGTACTATTGCCTGTAAATGTTAATGAATAAGGGCCGCAGGGATTTATTATCCCATCTGCGGTTATATAAACATACGGCCTTGTTACACTGATATATTGGCTGGTAGCAGCAGTACAACCAGCCGCATTGGTAACCTGTAACCATACACTATAACCTCCATCGCTGGTGTAAGTATAGGTAGGGGCCTGCAGGGTTGATTGTATATTGCTAAAGTAATTGCTGGTAAAATTCCATTCCCATTTTACAGCCCCTGCAGTAGTATCTTTAAAATTATATACAAGCGGGGCACCACAACTACCAGTAGTAGTGGCGATAAAAGGTTTTATATCAGGTAAATCCTGTATGGTAATAGTTTTGGTGGCAGAGTCGGGGCAGGTGCCAAAAGTATTTTTCAACTCAATGGTATGCGTGCCCGGCACAGAAAAATTTTGGTATAAGGTAGTATAGTTGTAATTATAAGCTGGCTGTCCGTCTATCAGCCAATTACTGTATATAGGATTGGGTGTACTGATATTGGTAAACGAAACATAAGCATCCCGGCATATCAAAGTAGGCACTGTAAAATCCGTTTTAAAATTAGCAACATTGATAAACCCGTTTTGGATAGTAGTGGCACTGCAACCTTCTGTACTATTAACTGTAAGCGTTACTGTATAAGTACCACGTACATTAAAAACATGCGAAGGTGTTGCAAGGGTAGAGGTAGTGCCATCACCAAAATCCCATACATAACTTAATGTGCCCGGGCCGCTGCTGGTATTGCTAAATTGTACAGCATCTGTAACCCGGCAAAGAATGGTTTGGCTTGCAC
>JANMVB010000331.1:0-4775 GCA_031392305.1 Ferruginibacter sp. | reverse complement strand
GTTTAAAGCCCGGGATACATGAGTTTACTTACGATGTAGATGATAAGTTCTTTGCTGAAATTGAAAACAGGGATTTCACCAATTGCACGGCAACTATAAAGCTTCAACTGGATAAAAAAAGCAGTTTTATGCTGCTTAAATTTGAAATAGGGGGCCGTTCAGATGTTGTTTGCGACCGTTGTGGAAATAACCTTACCATGGATTTGTGGGATGAGTTTAATATGGTGGTTAAGATGGTAGATAACCCTGATGAAATGAATTTGCATGAGGATGATCCGGATGTGTTTTATATATCAAGAACTGAAAGCCACCTGCACCTGAACGATTGGATTTATGAATTTGTAAGTTTAAGTGTGCCTTTGCAAAAAAGTTGCAAGCCAGAGGAAATGGGTGGTGCCCAATGCAATAAAGAAGTGTTGGATAAGCTAAAACAAATGGAAGCGAATGAGGCAGCTAAAAATGCCAAAACGCTTTGGAAAGACCTCGAAAAGTTCAAGCCACCAACATCAGCGGCAGAATAATTCCGGTTCAAATAACAAAAAGAGCAAGTATTAATTTATTATAAAAACAATTAAAATTTACAGATATGCCAAATCCCAAAAGGCGCCACTCGCAGCAACGCAGCGCTAAGAGAAGGACGCATTATAAAGCAAGCGAAACCACTTTAACAACAGATAAAGTTACCGGAGAAATGCATGTACGCCACCGTGCGCATGTAAGCGAAGGCAAATTATATTATAAAGGACAAGTAGTTGCTGAAAAAGCACCATTGAAGGCATAATATTTTTCAAATGCTGAGTTCTAAGTTATAAATTCGATTATTGGATTTATGACTTAGAATTTTTTATTTAATGAATACACGATGAATATTGGCCTTGACATGATGGGTGGTGACTATGCCCCACTGGAAGCAGTAAAAGGTGTTGCCCTGTTTTTAAAAGAAACCACTACACAAGTACAGCTTACCCTTATAGGCGATCAGCATCAGGTAAATAAATTACTGGCTGAACAAAATATTGCCTTGCATAATATTACCATCGTTCATGCCGCCGAGGTAATTGAAATGCATGAGCATCCAACCAAAGCGCTTAAAGAAAAGCCACAGTCCTCCATAGCAATCGGTTTTAAATTACTGGCTACTTCAAAAATTGACGCATTTATAAGCGCAGGCAATACCGGTGCCATGATGGTAGGTGCCCTGTTTAGTATAAAAGCTATTGAAGGTGTTACCCGACCAACTATTGGTGCCTACATGCCAAGAGAAAATGGCACCCTCGGCCTCCTGCTCGATGCAGGCATTAATGCAGATTGCAAGCCCGAAAACCTGGTACAATTTGCAACCCTCGGCGCTTTATATGCTGAGCATATCCTTGGTATAGAAAACCCTAAAGTTGGCCTGGTAAATATTGGCGAAGAAGAAGGCAAAGGCAACTTGCTGGCACAGGCAACCTATCCCCTGTTAAAAGAAAATAAGCATATCCATTTTATCGGCAATATAGAAGGCCGTGATATTTTAATTGATAAGGCAGATGTAATGGTGTGCGAAGGATTTACCGGAAATGTAGTTTTAAAAATGGCGGAGAGTGTATATGATATTGTACAACGCCGCGGCATACACGATGATCATTTTGACCGCTTTAATTTTGAAATGTACGGCGGCGTACCTGTACTTGGGGTAGCCCGGCCCGTTATCATCGGCCATGGCATTTCACATGCCATTGCCTTTAAAAATATGGTGCTCATAGCACAGCGCATGATCGAAAAAGACCTCATGCAAAAGATGAAAGACATCTTTAATGCGCAGGCATAATTGCTTTTAATATTTCTCCAATAGCTCCTGATTTCGTTTCAATTTTTTTTGGTGCAGACATTTGTTTTTCAATTAAACATCGTTGTGTCACTCACTTGTACTGCATACCTATTTGGATCTTTACCTGCAGTATATTTTTGATATGTATATACTGCACATGTGGTAGAACAGTGAATTAAATTTGTGGGGTAATCTTAAAATTCAATTGGTATTTTATTTTATCACGCAATTAAAGATCCCCAATGGTATTCAGTATAAGAGGGCGATGCAAGGATGTTTCCCACGGCTGCTGCTTCGTTCGGACAAAAGAGTAACTCACGGTTTTATCCCTTGTGCTGTATAGTACCCTTCATTTTTCAAAAGTATTAAATGGCTGGAAATTATTTTCTCAATAGCTGTACAAAAATAATTACTTCCATTTTCCGTTCAATACCCGGCTATACAATTACAATGTTATTTTAGCGAAAGGCATATTAATTGTAACTGTTAATATAAGCTGCCCTATCATTGCAAAATAAAAAGCTAACCTGGTTAGTGATTTAAAATTACATAGTAAAAAAAACTGGGATGAATAAACCTGATACAATACATTCTGCAACCACGACAAATAATGAAAGGCAGACACTTGTCTCTTTTGATATTTTCGATACTTTATTAACAAGATTGGTCGCCATACCCATATCTGTTTTTTATTTTGCAGCAAGAGAAGCAATCAAAGAAAACCTGATTTCCTGTTACCCTGAGATATATGTAAAACAAAGACGGGAGGCAGAAAAATTAGCCCGGATAGGGCAACCGGATGGGGAAGTTGATGACACCCGTATATTTCAATTTTTGACCCGATTATTATCAGTAAGCAGTGAAGTTGGAAAACTTTTACAGCAACTGGAAATAGATTCGGAATTAAAATTGTTGATTCCGGTACCGGGTTCCCACGAACGTATTCAACGTCATCGGGATAAAGGTGACCAGGTGGTATTTGTTTCTGATACGTATCACACAAAGGATACTTTAATCGGCTTTTTAAAAAAACATAATTTCTGGAATGATGCTGACCAGCTTTGGGTTTCTTCAGAGCATGGTGCATCAAAAATGAGCAGCAGGCTTTTTCATAAATTTTTGGATTATAATAAGGTGCAAACACCTAAAGATGTTTATCATTATGGCAACAACAAAAGGATAGATGTTGATGGGGCAGCAAAAGCGGGCATATCCCCGGTATGGTTGCCGGAAGCTAATCCTTCCCGCTATGAATATTTGCTGGAAACATTCAGGGACAGTTCTGGAGGATTAACATCGCTATTGGCCGGCGCAGGCCGCATGTTAAGATTGAAGTATGCAGATGATTCGCCCAAACTTGCAGGATTGGCAAAAATAGTGGGCAATGTAGTTGGGCCATCATTTACCTTGTATGTACTTTGGTTATTAAAGGAAGCGAAGGCTAAAGGTATTAACAGGCTGTTTTTTGTATCACGTGATGGTTATGTACCTTATCTTATTGCAAAAAAAATAAGCACACAAATTGCGCCGGATATTGAAATCTCCTATTTTTACGGAAGCCGCCAGGCCTGGCATATAGCAGGCTTATTTGAATTCGACCGGCCCACATTGAACTGGTTATTCAGCAGTTTGGATGGGCCTTCGGGGTCTTCTTTTATCAAAAGGACAGGCCTTGAATGGGAAGAATTAACCAGCATTGTTCCTGAGATAAGTAACCAGGTAAAAAATCCTTATTCACCTTTAACCAAAAAGGAACTTGAGTACTTAAAATCAATTATACTCTCCAATAAAAAATTACAGGACAGAATATTAAATGAGGCGAAAGCCAGGCGGGCTTTATTGTTGGAATACCTTAGCCAGGAAGGCTTCAACCCAAAAGAAAAAAACGGAATTGTGGAAATGGGTTGGGTGGGAAGAACCAAAATGTCATTTGAGCGGGTTATTGGAACAGAAAATTCAACCCTGCTGCATTGGTTTTATCTTGGACTTTTAAATATTCATCAAGAGGTCAACCTGGACAGGGTGCACACATTTCTTTATGGTGGATTATTAAGGTTTGAAGTAATACATGAACTACCGGTAACTGCAGAAAGTTTTTGTTTGGCACCCCATGGCTCCGTACTTGGTTTTGAAAAAAAGGATGGTAAAGTAATCCCCATTTTTAGAGAGGGCAATGAAACAAAACTGGATGAGTGGGGCAGGCCAGCCTATTTAAAAATGGTTGATGAATATTGTGATAACCTTCCGCTTACAGACGTTGATCACACTCCGGGATTTGATTTGAGAAGTGCAGCCTATCATTTATTAAAAACATTTACAGAGCAGCCAGGAAGGGATGAAGCTGCGTTATGGGGCTCCGTTCCTTACGACTATGACCAGGCCGGTTCAGCAACCTATCATCTTGCTCCCCCAATTAAGGTAAATTATCAAACGATAAAGGAAGCGCTGATTTTTGGAACGATCAAAAGGGCATCCGGCAGTGGTCACTTCGCGGGTGTGTCCACGCGCCCGTCGGGGGCGTCCTGCATGCCCATGCGAAGGTGCAGCCAGCACCGCGCGGTCAGCAGCATCCTGGCGAGCCATCGCTTCGGCAACGCGCCCGAGGCGACGTGCGTGGCGTAGTACAAATATGCGCTTTCGTGAAACGCGCGAATCGCCGACGCGCGGACGCTGCGGCTCGAGTGGCCGACGCGGTGGATGGCGGTGCCGCCCGGCACGTACCGCACGCAATAGCCGCGCGCGCGCAACCGCCGGCAGAGGTCCGCATCTTCCCAGTACAGGAAGTATCGCTCGTCGAACCCGTTCACATTCCGCAGCGCCTCACGGCGCGCCAGCATGCAGGCGCCGGATAGCCAGTCGACTGTCACGCCGGCGGGTCCGTTCCGGACCGCGGCGTGGCTCACGACGTTGCGTTTGGAGACCGCCAGATCCGGGAGCACCCTGCGGAGGACCGTCGTTCGCCCGA
>JANMVB010000570.1:0-1584 GCA_031392305.1 Ferruginibacter sp. | reverse complement strand
TACGCCGCATAAATTCAGCTTCATCTTTCCAATCTGCCAGCAGCGCATTTTTAATATGGCCGCTTTTGTATTCTGCTGGTGTCCTCACATCCAGCAACTGTACAGAATCTACGTTAACAATGCCGGCCTCAAAAGCTGCCGGTGGTAAGCTTGTTTTTATTTGCCCATAACTAAAGTTGCTACACAACAAAAGAAAGATAACTATCCTGTAAATGCCTGTGGTTTTCATTGCCCTAATTTTTATGCAAATTAGTGTAACATCTTTACGTAAAAGTAAAATTGAGAAATGATTGGCTATGTGTAACTTTTAAAAATTATTTTTCTTCCAAGTAACCTGGCTGAGTTTTAGTTGATGCATGTTTCAACTACAGAAATTTACGCTGATAATTCTCCCCATATTACGTGAACAAAGTTCCACATTGGTATGCGGTACAAGTGAGTGACACAACGATGTTGACTGAAAAACTTCTGCCGGTAAACAAATGAATTTTTAAAAAAGTTTTTATTGATTATAGAAAATATAAAAGCCATTCATTGCTGAATGGCTTCTAAAAACGTTGATAAAAAATTATGCTTCGGGTGTAAGATATTTAGAATAAGCATATCCTTCTTCGCCATCGGCGGTGCGTACCATCCACCATTGCTGGTTGCTTTGGCTTACGAGGGTAATTATTTCCCCGTGGGCAGCTTTGCCTACAATTGGCTGATCGGTACCTGGCCCCTTGCGGATATTGAGGTTGCTGCTTTCTGTGGTTACCTTCACCTTTGTAACGGTGGCGGCCACATCTACATTTACATTCATGATTAAATCGCCTGAGGTAAAGTTGGGGTCAAGTTTATCGTAGATGCTCCACAATTGATCTTTGGCAGCACCGCTTGGCGCAGTGCCATCAATGTATAAAACACCGCCTTGCTCCCTCACCTGCAAACCGGTAACGCCTGCTGCTGCAGCGGCATCTGTTAACTCTTTATATTTATCTTGTAATGCCATAGTTTGGTTCCTCCCGTGTTTTATTTTACAGTTAATTTATTTTCTATCTTTTGTGGTTTCAATGAATTTAATGTCATCATCAATTTTGGCAAATCAGCTTTTTTGATATTGCCTGTTAAAGTGATTACGCCATCTTTTACATCAGCTTTTACTGTTGCAAAATCTTTGGTTGCATCCATTACTGCCTTTGACAATGTTTCGTCTGGCGAAATAACTACTGCTGCGGCTGGTGGGGGTGGTGGTGCAGCAATCGACAAATTATTCACTACAGATTTTACACCTTTTACTTCCTGTGCCATTTTTTCGCAATCGGCTTTGCAGGTTTCATCTTTACATTCGCCTGAAATGGTAGCCACGCCGTCTTTTACATCAACAGAAGCGTTTGCCATATCGGGCTTGGTTTTTAATTTTGTTTCTACCGCAGCCTGTACATCGGCGTCTTTTGGTTTACAGCTTATAAAGCCTGTAGTAGTTACAATGGCAATGGCCATTAATACATTTGCAATTTTCATGTTAATGAATTTTTGTTTTTTTGAGATGGTTGATAAACTGTGTTTGTAGAAATGTTTGAATCGTTAATTTTTTGTTGGGCA
>JANMVB010000489.1:0-3851 GCA_031392305.1 Ferruginibacter sp. | reverse complement strand
GCGTACGCAATCACTACAGGCACCATTGCTAATCCAAACTTTTGTAGAAATTGTTTTCGCTCATCAACCGTCATAGGATTTCGAACGGTACGATGAGCAATATCATCTGCAGTGGGCGGCGGTGTTTGCGACAATAACCATACACTTATTAAGAGTGGAATTACAAATATTGCCCCTGCCATAAAGGGCATCCACCAGTCTGTAATTTGAAAATTTAACTGCAGCCATTTGCCCGCCGTTTTAGCAAGGCCCGAGGCAAAAATAAAACTGGTGGCAAGCACCGCTCCCATTAATTCGGTAGTTCTTCTTCCTTCTAAAAAACCAAACACCAACCCAAACACCAAACCCAGCGGCAGGCCGTTGATAAACAGGCAAATAATATTATAAGGCGGTGGGATAATTGCAAACAATAACAGTGATGCCCAGCCGGTACCGACACATATCAAAATATAAGCTGCCCGCTTTTCGGGCCGCATACCTGAAATGAATTTGATACCATAAAACTTGCTGCACATGTACCCCAACACCTGCGCAATAACCAGGCATACTTTATAAGAAATGCCCAGGAAAAAAAAATTGCTGTAAACTCCTACGGTAAATGGTTTTCTAAAACCATACATACAGGAATAAACTATAAATGCACAAAGGGAAACATACGTTACAAATACAACCGGTGAGCTGTTGAGCCAGCGCAGGATATTTTTATTATGATGTATTGGTATGGCCCCAGGATGCATGTAATTAATTTAACAGTGGCAGCAACTCCAACAGATGGTGAATGATATAATCGGGGTTTGCCTGCTCAAGCTGTGCCTGTGTATGGGCCCCGGTAGTAATGCCTACACTCAGTCCGCAGCCTGCATTGCGGCCTTCTTCAACATCAATGATACTATCACCCACTTTTACTACTTCTTTTGCATCGCTTATAAAAAAGCGGCTCATCGCAAGGTGGATCATATCAGGCATGGGGCGGTTTTTTTGCACATCCGTTGCTGTGATTAAATCATCTATCTGTACACCTTCCTTCCAGTTTAATTTGGTGAGCAGCGACTTTGCAGTTTTTTCATTGTAGCCGGTATTTAACACCACCAGTATATTTTTTTGCTGCAATTGCTTAAACAATTCTTCGGCCCCTTCCTGTGGTAAAATTTCGATGGTATCATAAGCATTTGCAAGTGCTTTATCAAAAATGGTATAAAGCTTTTCCGGCAATTGCCCGTCCGCCTTCCGGTTGTCCATTTTTAAAATATCTTTTATTGCCTGTAGTTTTTCTTTACCGGCACCTTCGGCCAACACCTGCTCCAGCGTAAAATTATACCCGGCATTATTTATTACCTGCTGGAGGGTTTTATATACCACATTGTCTTCATCCACCGTGGTACCAGCCATATCAAAAACAACCATCTTTATCATTCTATATTTTTTAAAATTGTGTTGGTAGAATTTATTTATGCGGTTACGAACATTTGTATTTCAATTAAGCATCGTTGTAAATATGATTTTGTCATTTATCCTTTTTAGTAAAAAGGATAAATGATCTCACTTGTACTGCATACCATTGGGGAGCTTTTCCCACATTATATTTTATTGGGTGAGTCACCCAATAAAATTATCCATTATCCATTAACCCATTATCAATTAAATGAGCTGTCATCATATCCCGGTAATAATTTAAATCAGGCAAAGGGATATACTCCAGCTTGGCCTGCTCATCCCATTTTCTTAATTGAATGTACAACGGGTGCAATTCATCATTTTCAAATGTTGTGGCTTCCTCCTTATTCATCACACCCCCCTGAAATTCGAGTGTTCGTTTACTCGCTGCAGATAGCTGCTCAAAATATTCGGGATGTTTAAAAGTAAGGTAGCGTTTCGCCTGCACATGTGAGGTTACCAGCTTTCCAATCTTTTCTGAAAAACCTTTTTGCCGCAGGTATTCAGCGCCCAGCTTTTCATGATCCACCACACCATAGCCATCCATTTGCCCGGCCGGCATTACATGTTCCAGCAAGTGGCCGATGTCATGAAAAAATGCAGCAAGGATTACTTCTCTGTCACAACCTGCCGCTTCAGCTAACTGGGCACACTGGCACATATGTTCTATCTGCGATACCGGCTCGCCAATATAATCTTCGCCACCAAAGCGTTGGTAGAGTGTTAGTACCTCGTCGGCCACTGATTTTACTGAATTGTCTGATTCTCCTGATTTCACTTTTATAATTGTTTTTTCTGATTAACTAATTTGATATTGTTTACTGCAGTTTTCAACAACTCAATATTGCGCATTCACCATTCACCATTCACGTTCTCACCATCAACTATCAACCACCACCCAATCTTATCTCCAACGTAACACTCCCACTCCTTCCCATACCATTTATGCCACTGCCATGCGTGCGGTAATCTTTGTTGAAAATATTTTGCACAGATAAATAAAATTGCATCCTGCCAATCAGATAATTGCCATACAGGTTGTTTATATAAAAGCCCGGTGTACCACCCTGCGGAATGCGTTTGTCATCTTTATCACCCTTTGCCAAACGGCTTTGCTTACCCGCAAAAAGTTGTTCAAGATGTAAGCCCCATTGTTGCTTTGTATAAGCCAACAACAGGCGCCCATTCACAGGTGGTATCCTGCGCATAGACTCACCGGCACTGAGGTTTTGCCCATACGAATAGGATGCGTTTGTCTTTAATGAAAAAGCTTTTGTAAGCTGGTAATTAAAGGCTATTTCTGCACCGCGGATATAAGAGCGCTGGCTGTTTTGCTTGGTGTAAACATTGTACCCACCCACTTGCCTGCCTGCCACCTGCACCCGGGTAATGAGGTTTGCAAGATGCATATAATATAAAGCTGCAGACGCCTGCATTTTATTATTGCTGATGCGGTAACCAATTTCAGCATTGTAACTTTTTTCAGGTTTAAGATTATAAGCCGGCTCTTCATACCTGAAATCTACCAGGCCCAGCGAACCCATATCATCAATATTTGGTGCCCGGTACCCGGTGCTGAAAGAAGCGTAAATATTTTGCGTTTTACTGGTACGAAACAACAGTGCTACATTGCTAACAAGCGATGAAGGCTTCACTTTTATGTCTCCCAATTTCAATACCGAAGTAACCGTGTCTGGTATGCGGATTATAAATTGATTGTATCGGATGCCTGCCTCCGCTTCAAATTTACCTTTGGTAAAATGATGCAGGCTAAATACTGAAAAATTTCCATTGGTTGCATTGTTTGGATACAAGCCCCGCTGGGTTACCATATCATTATCCGCAATGTTTATTTGCTGCTTAAAACTTTTCACCCGATCATGGTAATATTCTATCCCTGTATTTGCCTTCCAGTTTTTTGACAGGGTGCTGGATATATCCAACACATGCCCCCAGGTGGCCACTTTATCTTCTTCAATAAATCTGTTGGCATTGCCATTGCGATGATAGTCCCTGCGTTCCAAAGTATTTTGTAACGAGGCAATGTAACTGATCTTATTCAGCCATTTATTTTTACCGGTGCGTTCCACTTTAGCATAGCTTAAGTGGCGCTGTTGTGGAGCAAAATTGTACCAGGCATAATTCTCCAGTTTTACCCGGTGATACAGCGGCACTTCATTTTGCCTAACCCACTGATGCGCCAGTGTAACAACAACATCAGCAGCAATTTTATATTTTAATTTTACATCTGCAGCCTGCTCATTGTAGCCCGAAGGTGATTGCCTGCCCGTAGTATCACCACCCCATAAATCACCAAAAACTTTATTGCTGTATCCGGCCAGTACCGCCAGTTTTTCCGACTGGTATTCAACCATTGTTCTGCCGCTGTATTCCATATCCTGCGATGTTACTTTACC
>JANMVB010000465.1:0-4016 GCA_031392305.1 Ferruginibacter sp. | reverse complement strand
GCTTCCTTTTTTATCAGCAAAACGGCATCGCCTTCAATCTCCGAAACTTCATACTCATCGCCTACTGCATTTATAATGGCATCAATTAAAATATTGATGGCATGTGTGCCGTGGCTAAGCTCAGTATTTGTCATGAATTCTGTAAATCCGCTTATATCCGGGATTAGAATGGTGGAGTTATTGTCTGCCATGGGAGGAATATTATAAATCTAAGGTAGGAAAGATTTTAAAATTAATCCGGGCTAAATGAGGTAATAATGTGATTTTTTTTCAGCGAATTATAAAGGTGGTTAGTGGTTTACCCTGAGCATCTTTGATATTGCTTAATGCTTAGTTACAGTTAATTTATTGTCTGTGATTTCAATTAGAAGCCTGACATAACTGCAAACTGGGTGGTTATTTTGTTTTGCCAGTTCCCATAGGTTTGATGTTAATGAAAGTGCTTTCATTATTTCTTTTTCGTTTTCAAGATGGCCCGAATGTTTGCTTACGTTATAGATTTTTAAATTTTTGGCAAGCACAAAAGAAAAATCTGCATTTCCACTCCCTAACACTTTGTTGTTATAATTTAAATACCGTGTCAGGCTATTTTCAAATGAAGTTTTACCATATTTAAAATCTGCCGGTATCTCTATTTTAGTAAAGATTATATCATCACACCAGGTAGTTATCAATTGCTCACTTGTTGAATCCTGCTCAGCCGATTGTGAAATAGAAATAAGTGGAGATAAAAGGATTGTTGCTAAATAAAAAATATGTTTCATATTGTTGTTTTTTTGAGGTAATTTTTTGCAGAGGGTCTTATTAAATAGTTTGAGCGTTTATTTTATCCTATTCAATATGCGTTCTAACAAACTGTATTCAATTCATTTAGTGGTTGCATTCTTTTGTTATAGTGATTTACAATAATGCTCAGGTTGTATTTCAGTCAACCCAAATATATAGGATAATTTTTGCAGAAACACTTCTTATCGTGATGCATTTAAAGTGACAAAAACTTTATTCTGTCTTTATATACGGCAGATAAAGTTGCCCAGAGGTATTTAGTACAAGAGGGCGATGCAACGATGTTGCACATGGCTTCTTTGCCCGGACAAAAGCATTTCAAATTAAAAATTAAGAGTTAAAAATTAAAAGCGAATTATTAATTATCCATTATTCAATTATCCTTTATCCCATTATCCATTATTTCACCGCCGCTCCTTGTTCTATCCAACAGCGGATGAGGTCACGCTCTTCAGGGGTGATGCCGGTTTTGTTATTCTGCGGCATTGTTTTAGTGATTACTACACGTTGCATAATCAGGTCTTTCTTTTTTACAATTTCGTCGGGAGTGTCGTACACAACGCCGTTTGGCGGGGCGGTATAGACATTGTCTGTGGGACGGGATGAATGGCAACTCACACACCGTGAATTGATGATCTGGCTGATAACGGCAAAGCTTACCTCCTGTTTGCATTCAGCAGGGTTTTTTACCGGCGCAGTTATAAAACTTGCCGCCAACAATATAAGCACCGAAGCCGGCAATACCCACACATTGTATTGCCCTTTCTCTTTTAAATTGAGGTAATGTTTTATGCCTGCAGTACCCAAAGAAATTACAGCAAGTACCACCCACGGATATTGATAGCCGAAGGTGGAAGGAAAGTGATTGCTGATCATCACAAACAATACCGGTAGCGTAAAATAATTATTATGCAGTGAGCGGGTGAGTGCATTTTTACCCAGCGCAGGATTGAGTGGCTTGCCTTCTTTGGCAGCCTGTACCATTGCCTTTTGCGCAGGGATGATGATGAAAAAAACATTGGCCACCATCAGCGTGCCGAGCATGGCGCCAAAGTGGATATAGGCTGCACGTGCGCTAAAAACCTGGCAATATAAATAAGCGAAACCCGTGGCTACAATGAACCCAACCACAGCAAACCAGGCACCCTTTTTTACCAGTGCAGATTTACACAACAGGTCGTAAATAAACCAGGCAACAACGAATGAACCGATGCCAATACCAACCGCCGCAACTGCACTCATGTTGCGTACATTGGTATCAATCATCATGGCCTTGCTGTTAAAATAATATACCACAAATAACAGGCTGATGCCGGATATCCACGTAAAATATGCTTCGTATTTAAACCAGTGCAAATGGGCGGGAATTGTTTTTGGCGCTACCTTATATTTTTCAAGATAATAAAAACCACCACCATGCACCGCCCATAAATTACCGGCTAATTCATCCCTTACATTGTCGGTCCTGTTCAAAGCATTTTCTAAAAAAACAAAATAAAAAGAAGCACCAATCCAGGCGATGCCAAAAGTAATATGCATCAGCCGCACCACAATGTTTAGCCACTCCATCAGGTGGCCTTCCCACGGCGTACCCCTTACCAGCCACCAGCTATAAACAAGCAGCAAAATAATTATCAATACCATGGCGGTGTAAATAAAACCCTGTGAAAGTACCATGCTTTCTTTGTGGTGCCCGGCGCTGTTTTCTGCAGGTGTATTTTTTTTGAGGGCATTAAACTGGTACGTCATAATGGTAAGCATCAGCAGTATAAAACCAAGTACAATATATATCAACGCAGTCAGCATAATTTCATTCGTAATTAATCTGTTCAGGCTACTCATTTAAGCAGCGGTTACCCCACAATTTAAAATATAGTTTTGTATTTTTATAATTATTGTGAGTGTGGGCAGTTGGTATAAAAATTAAATGATACAAAAAATTTTTATTGGCCGGGCAGAAGTTTGTTAAGTAAGCTTCATTGGCGTCGCACTCTTGTACTGAATACCTATGTGGAACTTTACCCACATTATAGGTTTGGTTTTGGTCAGCATTAAATTTATTCAATAAATAAAAATATCAGATGGAGCCGGTATATATTCATAGCAACAGAACAGTATTACCGGGTGGTATTGAAGAAGCATTTGTACTGCTTGAAAACGGTGTCATTACTGCAATCAATAAAACCTTGCCGGTACAAAACCAGTACGAAATAATTGATGCAGGCAACAGCATACTTATGCCGGGAGTAATTGATCCGCACGTACATATTAATGAGCCTGGCCGAACAGATTGGGAAGGCTTTGATAGCGCCACCAAAGCCGCCATTGCAGGCGGTATCACTACGTTGGTGGATATGCCATTAAATGCATCACCGGTTACTACCACCGTAAAAGCATTGGAGGAAAAGCTGGCTGCTACCAATAATAAATTACATACCAATGTTGGTTTTTGGGGAGGCATCATCCCCGGTAATGAAAATGAAATTGAAGGCCTGATAGAAAAAGGTGTGTTGGGTTTCAAGGCGTTTTTAACGCACTCGGGTATTGATGAATTTCCCAATGCAACGGAAGCAGATTTAAGAAAAGCGATGCCGGTTATTGCAAATTATAATTTGCCCCTGCTGGTGCATTGCGAACTAACGGATAACATTCAACGCTCTACAGATGAAGTGTTATCGTATAATAATTATTTAAACACCCGGCCAAAAAAATGGGAGGATGATGCCATTGCTTTAATGATCAGTCTTTGTGAAGAGTTTGATTGTAAAGTACATATTGTGCATCTTTCCTCTGCAGATGCTATTGAGCAATTGCAGCGGGCAAAAGAAAAGGGCTTACCGGTAACGGTAGAAACCGGCCAGCATTATTTATATTTTAATGCTGAACAAATTAACGACGGGCAAACGCAATTTAAATGTGCACCACCCATCCGTGAGAAGGAAAACAACGACCAGCTTTGGATGGCCCTGAAAAGCGGCATCATAGATTTTGTAGCCACGGATCATTCTCCCGCCACCCCGGATTTGAAAGAATTGCAAAGCGGAAATTTTATGAAAGCCTGGGGAGGTATCGCCTCTTTGCAATTTGCATTGCCTGTTTTGTGGACAGCCGCAAAAAGCAGAAATTGCACCATCCCTGAAATTGTAAAATGGCTGTGTGAAAACCCTGCCAAGCTAATTGGTAAAGAAATGAACAAGGGTAAAATTGCAGTAGGCTATGATGCCGACCTG
>JANMVB010000388.1:0-5032 GCA_031392305.1 Ferruginibacter sp. | reverse complement strand
TACTATTTCCAGGTAACATATTTTACGTCTTGCTTTTTTTGCTAATTTTTCTTTGTTCCTTCATTTCTTTTAGCAGCTCTTCCTCAGTTTTTAATTGTTCATCATCGGGCTTCCTTTTTATATACATATCAAATTCTTTATGGAGTGCTTTATTCTTCCTGCACCCGACATAAATAGTTATTTTTTCTCCATTAAAATCTTTGTCAACTAATAAGCTGTTTCCAAAAAATTTGCCTGCAGAAGATTTAAAAACAACATGGGTACTATCGAGGGGCATGTATTGGCCATTTGAACATAGCCCATCAATATTAATGTAATTATAGGTGCCTTTTTTAAGACTGTCTGTATATAAATTAACATAGATACTGTCAATGGTTTGTGCATGGCAGAAACCGCAAAAAAATAAACCGGCAATCAATAAATATTTTGTCAACTAATTAGTTTTGAGTGATTGAGGAAAATATTATGCCAAACCGAATATAAACGATTATTGAAATTGCTAAAATTTAGTAGTATACAAGACTGACTTTTTGTAATGAACGATAAAAACTCCTTTATGCACAAAAGTACAAGTGTACCGAATTAAACCGGGCTGATATTTCGCTAATTATCACGTGGGTAAAGCTCCCCATAGGTATGCGGTACAAGTGAGTGACACAACGATGATGACCAAGGCTTCTTAGTTTGGACAACAATACGGCTGTAGTAAATTGCGATCTCTTAAAGGCTGACGAGATTATTTAAATACGATTTTATACCGTTTATTTTACCGGGTCCTTAACATATTTATTCAGCCATTCGGTCATTTCCCACAGCATGTGGAGTACATTTTCTTTAGCAGCATAGCCATGACTTTCAAATGGCAATTGTATAAAACGAACTGTGCCGCCATGCCCTTTTATTGCATTGTATAATCTTTCACTTTGGATAGGGAAAGTGCCGGGGTTATTATCGGCTTCTCCATGAAGCATCAGCAAAGGGGTTTTTATTTGGTTGGCATAACTAAACGGGCTCATTTTAAAATACACTTCTGGTGCCTGCCAATAAGTGCGTTCCTCGTTTTGAAATCCAAATGGCGTAAGCGTACGATTATAGGCTCCGCTTCGGGCAATGCCTGCTTTAAACAATTTGGTATGTGCCAGCAGGTTAGTTGTCATAAAAGCACCATAACTATGGCCACCTACCGCAATTCGGGTGCTGTCGCCAATACCCATCTCTAAAATTTTTTTGATGGCCGCTTCAGCACTCCAGGTAAGTTGTTCTACAAAATTATCATTGGGTTGTTTGTCTCCTTCACCCACAATCGGAAAATCGGTATTATCCATCACCGCATATCCTTGTGTTGCTAAAAAAATTGAAGAGCCGCTGGTGATTCGGGTAAAAGTATATTTGCTGCCCCTTATCTGTGCTGCATCTGCAGCACTTTTAAATTCACGGGGATAGGCCCACATAAATACCGGCAGGGTGCCATCTTTTTTTACATCATAACCTTTGGGTAAATACAGGTCGGCTGAAAGATCTACACCATCCTGTCTTTTGTAGGTAATCTTTTGCTTTACGATACCCCGCAATCCAGGTTGAGGGTCGGGAAAACCGGTAACTGCTTTTACTGATTTATTTTTAAGATCACGGATATAATAATTTGGTTGTTCTGTTACACTTTGCCTGCTGGTAACAATAATCATTTTATCAAAATCCAGCACATTGTTTACTACTTCATAATAGGGTTCACTACTACGCCATAGTTCTTTTGTTTCTTTGGTATTGATATCAAATGAATTTAAAAATGGCAGGTCGCCTTTTGGCGAAGAACCAACGCCGGTCATTAATATTTGGGAGCCATTGAACAGTTTAATGGTATTGCGATCGTATTTATTTTTTGCTGTAACAGGCGAGCCGGGATCTCCATAGGCATCATCTGTACTCCTGTTAATCAGTTCCTGCATTTGTCCGTTTGAGGGATTTAACCTGCTGATTTTTTGCTGATGTTTTACCCTTGAGCCTTCAGTAACAAAGACTGTTTCAGCATTTACAGAAGAGAGATTATAAATTCTCATGGGCGTTTTTACCAACAGGTTGGGAGAACTGGTGAAAGGAGCATTTAAAACGTATGCCGCATCATGATTGTCCATCTTGTTCTTTATATAGCCGCTATCCAAAGGTGTAACCCATACAAGTTTTGCAGCTTCGCTATTCAGCCATGCATGCCCCCGTGGGGCATTCAATACATTATCAAATCCGGAAGGGGCCAACTCCGAGGAAGGTAATTTTGCCAGTTGTTTAATTTCTTTTCCAGCCGCATCAGTAATTGAAATAGTAGCATTAAAACCCCCTGCGGTAACGAGGTATGAAAAAGGTTTATCGATTTTTTGGATTAACAGGTAGTTCTTATCAGGCGATGCATTTATACTTTTGTAAATGGCAGGTTTTCCCAAAGGCGTTTCAATTCCATTGGTATTTTTTACCAGTTGTGTAGTACCATAAAATTCAAATAATGATTCATCGTAAGGATTCTTTATCAAATCCTGGAAGGTAGCACTTGCAGCAACTTTACCCAGGTTTTCCTGTACCACAGGGCCCTTTGGTGCAAGTGGTTTTTTGGGTGCCATTGCAAGAAGTTTGCTTGCTGTTGTGTAAAGCAATGTATTATCACCCATCCAATGAATGCCAGGTGCCAATACCAGGTTCAACTGGGATTTATTTATTTTCACAGCTTTCTTTGTGCTTACTTCAATGGTGTATAGGTCAATGTGGTTGTTATTGGTTTGCGTAAAAGCAATCTTTGTATCATCAGGGCTCCATTCTATATTACCAGCCTTTAAATTTTTAGGTAACCCGTTGATAGTAAAACTTGTACCGGTTTTAACCTGCTTCAAACTAATACCGGTGATATAGTTGCTGCGGCTTGGTCCAAAATTGTTCGGATTAATACGAAGCCCTGCAATTCTTAATTCGGGTTGCGCCAGTTCTTCTACGGTGGGCATACTGCTACGTTCCAGTATCAATAACCATTCGCCCTTACTATCAAAGCTTACTGCTGGTGTTGGTTTCGCCATCACCAGGTCATAAATATCTTTTGGTGGCAGTTTGTATTCAATGGCCTCCTGGGCAAATACGTTGGTATAGAAAATAAGTATAAAGGCGATCAGCTTTAATTTTCTCATAAAATGCTGGTTTTGTTTATTATAAAACTAAATAATTATAGTGCCAGTCTTTTTGTAGATTTATTATCAACAGTATTAAGTTATTGATCTGGTTATTCATGGTGAAATCAAAATACTTCGTTTAATTTGATATACCAACCCTGTGTTTGTTATATTCTTTTTTTTCCAGTTCTTTCAACATAAACAAAGCGAGGTCACCGGAGTTGATCCGGTTATTATTGGGTGTAGGTGGGTAATCTGCATTGGTAATAAATTCACCAGTGGGTGCTGCACTGATTATATCACCGGGGCAAACAAAAGTCCAGTCAAGGTCACTGGCTTTCAAAAATTCATAAGCTTTAAAATGTTCTTTGCTTACCTGGTAAAACACGGCAGGAAATTCAGGCGTATCTAAAATAAAAGTTTCTTCATCAGCATTAAGCGTGCCCATACCACCTAACGCAACAATTCTTTTTACACCGGCTTTTTGCATTTGTGCTACTATGTTTTTCATCCCCAACGACCTGGTTACATCTGTGCCGGTAGTTGCACCGCCCAAAACTGAAAGCACCGCATCGCAGCCTTTTATAGCTTTATAAACCTGGCCTTCATCAAACAGGGCTCCCTGCACCAATTCAAGCTGATCATCGCTCGGGAGTGCTTCAGTAAATACATTTCGGCCATAAGCCTTTACATGATGTCCGTTGTGCAAAGCCTGGGCTACCAATTGTTTTCCAACCATGCCGGTTGCACCAAATATTATGAGGTTCATCGTATTTTTTTAAATGAAGTTATTTAATAATTACAGCATTCATTGTTTAGTAAGCAAATTATTGTCCGGGCAAAGAAGCAATGTGGTACATCGTTGTGTCACTCACTTGTACCGCATACCTATGGGGAACTTTTCCCACAGTATAAATTGGCCGCAATCATCCTCACTGGTTTCTACATACTCTCGCCTTGGTTAGTGGCACACGAACCAATTTGCTTGACAAATACTGTCGAATTAATTATTCAAGAGTAAAGCTGTAAATTGTTGTATGGAATTTCCCAACTAAGAAAGTGGCATACAAGTATAGGTAAATGGCAATTGGCAAATGACTATCTCAGCTATAATCATTCTTCCGCAAGGTTTTATGAAACAGGCATTGATGAATTTGTTTTTTGAAGAATGTTTACTGTGTTGTATGAAGATTAATTGCGGAGAGAGGTTCGTGTGCCACCAACCAAGGTGGAAGAACACTGTTAGCTATAATTTTTTAGTATTTAAGTGCAGGTTTTGTAAACAAAAGCGCAGTTGTTATACAGGCAAGTGTACATCTAATACAAACAAATGTACATTTTATACAAACAAGTGTAGCTCTTATACAGGCAAGTGCGTTTCTTATACAAACAAGTGTAGCTCTTATACAGACAAGTGCGCATCTTACAGAGGCAAAACGATATTTACATTTTGCCAGTGTACATTTTATTTAAACCGCTGTAAATGCGATGTAGAAAAGAGAAGGTTTTATACTGACAGATATGGGTTTTGGACGAATAGATTTTGTTATTGAGTTGATGTTTATGATTTGCTGCAAATTATCTAAACTGTAATTTGCTTCCATGGTTGGTATCAATCTGAAACATCTTACTCTCCGAGGTCGTTGTCCTCACCGACCTGTAGCAAAATGAATTATCTTACTATAAAAAAAGCAGGCAAATGATTTTAAATATAAAGGGCACCGCAATTCATATACTGAATTGAATGAGGTTTATTTTTGGACAATAACAATTAATAACTGGCAGCATTTATTAAAGCCCGATAAGCATAGAAATTAGATTACATGCACTTAAGCCCAATGCACCCACATTGGCTTTTATGCACCAGCCCTGCTGATTACAGGTTT